>JAISZF010000212.1 GCA_031269415.1 Clostridiales bacterium | reverse complement strand
AGCTCCGATAAAAAGGTGCTGGTGTACGATTTCGGCGGCGGCACGTTCGACGCCTGCATACTTCAGATCCAGATGAAGGACGACGAGCCTTCCATCTCCATATTGAGTACCTTCGGCGACAACAACCTGGGCGGCAACGATGTGGACAAGATCGTCATGGATATGATATACGAGGAATTCAAGAAACTGACCAACAATGAGATAGACCTCTTCGACGAGAACGCGGACGACGGCATATCCAAACGCCAGAAGAAGGTCGCGCTCGTGCGCCTGGCGCAGGCGGCCAACACTGCCAAAGAACGACTGTCGCAGGCAAAGAATACCAAGATTGTGCTGGCCCCCTATATACAGGAACCGCGTATCGTGAACATCAATATGGAGATCAGCCGCGAAGACTTCACGCGGTACCGCCGAAACAACGCATTGGGCGATCCGCAGAGCCTTTATGAGAAATTCAGGGACAAAAACCTCATCGACCTGATTGACGAAACGCTGATGTGCGTGGATAAATCCCTGGAAGCCGCCGGCCTGACAGCCGCCGATATAGACGAGATCTTTCTGGTGGGCGGTAGTTCCGCGCTGCCGCAGGTCAGCGAGAAGATACAGGATAAGTTCGGCAAGGAGCCCTTCCGATCCAAAATCAGCCCGGCCTTAAGTATTTCGCAGGGCGCGGCCTACTACTGCAATATGATTATGATGCCGACGGTTAAGGGCCCTGTGGTGCGTGAAAAGACAATTCACCCGCTGGGGCTGGAACTAGCGGGGCGCAGGTTTATGGAGATTGTGACCCAAGGCGCGGACATTCCGCCCGCCGGCCTCACAATAGAAGCCGGCGAGCTGCTTACGACGAATTTTGACAATGTGAGCAGCATGGCTATTGTGGTATACGAAAACACCTCTCCGGACAGCGACGATTCGCGTATCAGCGTCAGCCGCGAAGGCATGAAGCGTCTGGCGGGCACTTCCCTGCGGGGCATACCGCAAGGCCCAAGGGGACGCGAGAAGGTTAAAGTCATTTTTCACGTGGGGCAGGACAACATACTTAAAGTAACCGCCCAAAGCATGTCGCTGGACGGCGTGGTAACGGAGTTGTCTGTGGATGAACTCTACAAATAATAATTTTGACGCGGCCACGCTGGCGGACCGCGAAAGGAAACTGACGGAGGCTTGGCGCGTTTGCCGCCAGGATCTGGAGAGGCTGACGCAGCGTACCGCCGGCAGCCTGCTTCGTTCGGTTAAGTTCCGGGTCATGGATCGCGTAATCGGCTTGGCGGGCAAACACGCCCGCCTGAGCGGTTATGACGATGAGATGTTTACGAGCTGCAAGCGTTTAATGGGATTCTACAGCCGCGCCATCAGCCTGTATGAGCGGTGCGGCGCGGCGCTGAACACCTATTCCGTTAAAAACCTGATTCTGGGCATATGTGAGGTGCTGAACTCGCGTCTGAACATGTTTGAGTCGCAACTGAGCGGAAACGAGGAAAACCCTGTCGCGATCGAGCGGATTAAACTCCTGAGCACCGGCGTGGCTTACTTCATGTTCAGTTTCAACGAATCCGAAAAAGCCTATCAAAACGCTGATTTACGCGCGTCGGAACTGGCGGCTCGTTTTACGCCGGATTATTTTAACACATATATCGAGGGTATACAGGACGATATACTGGAGAGTTTTGTGGAGCGGAATTACGCCGCGTACAGCAAAGCTGTCCAGGCTTGCCTCTTAGGCTTGAATAACTTGCAAAATCGGAAAGTGCTTTCATATTATTACACATTGCTTATCGGCGAGTCGGAAGTTCTCTCTTTCGTCGCCGTCCACGCGGCGGCTGTCGAGCATGAGTTATCACGCGGAGCTGGCGATCCCATAGAGGCGGATATATCTAAAGCGTTCCTGTCTGTCGTGAACGAGGCGCGGTCGTTTTATTACATGGACTGCCGGAATCTTATCGCTGTTTTCGAGGAAACCGGCAATTACGTTCCGCCCGAACCGGAGAGCATGGAATCGCTGCGCGGCGCGTGCGGAGAGATGCTGGCGAACAGCCGGTTGATAGCCGCCAAGGATTATACGGAAACCGCCGAGAAGTATGAAGCTGACGCGAAATTAGTTACAGCCTGTTTTGAAAAGAGCGCCGATCTCTTTATCGGCGGGATCATTTCGCGGGTCGGCATATCCTCAATGTTGGAGGAAGCCGGACGCGGAATATCGGAGAAGACCGACGGCGTCAGGCGGACGGCGGAAGCCGTGGCCAGCGTTTTCGCGCGGCAGGTATCGTTTTACCGCGAACACTCCGAATATCTGTCTGTTCTGAATGAAAACTCCATAATCAGCGGGATTAACGAAACCCTTATTATAAAAGCGGAGATTTTAGCGGAAAACACGGAGGCTTTTGACGAACGCCGCCAAGCCGCCGTTAACAGCCTGCTTGGCAGGGAGATTCCCATGAACGACAAAGAACGCGGCCGTCTCCTGGATGAATTGTTTCCCGTGTTAAGGGACAAATGTTTCAATAAGCCTGGAATGGACGCCTTCTATACCGCGGCCGCGGAAACCGAGCCGGTCGGAGCGTACCGGCGGCGTATATCGGATTTATGCCAAAGGGAAGAGGAGAAAGCCGAGAAAGAGATCAAACGGTTTCTTAAGGACAGCGTTTTATATGAGATCAGTACGTTTGAGGAGATTTTACAATACAGCGTAACGCGTCTGCGCGGATCGGATAATGACTGTGTTAATTATTATATAGACCTGATAGACGAGAACGCCGGCATAATCGAAACCGCGCTGAAAAAAATCGGCGTAACAATGATCAGGCCCAAGCCTAGGGACAGTTTTAACGGAAGGGAACACGAGGTACTGATGGCCGAGCCCGCGGAGGGGTTTGCCAAGGGCGAGATCATCAAGTGTATAACGAGCGGTTACAGGTTTAACGATCAAATATTGATACGGGCGAATATAATCGCCGCGAAATAAGGGGCGTATGAACTGGAAACGATTTAAAGATATAATAAAGGGCGGGCGTCCGGATGAGTCGCACTATATCCTGGGGCTGGATTTGGGCAACGACTCGTCCGCGCTGGCGTTTTACAACATAGCGCGCAGAGCGCCGGAACTGCTGGACATGAGCGGCGGTTACGGACGGGCTTCCATGCCTACCGTGCTGCAGCATATCCCTGAAAGCAGGGAGTGGATCTTTGGGGAATACGCGATTCTCAACAATGACGGCCACGAGAACAGCGCCCGTTCGCTGATGGATAAGCTGGGCGTTAACGCGTATGTGGATATTAATAAACGTCCTATTGCCGTCAGCGGCCTTCTGGGGCTTTTTATAAAAGAGCTGATCGGAAACGTGAGAAACATTAACCCCAAAGCCGAGATTGCCGGAATAGTCGCCGCCGTGCCCAGCTATAACACGGCGGAAGCCGCCGATGAGATCAAACGCGCGTTTAACGCGGCGGGATATGATAAAGAGCTGATAAACCTGGTATCGGATCGGGAATGCCTGTTTACGAATTACCTTACGCGTGAGAATCCGGAAGCGAAACACGCTCTGCTTCTGGATTACGGAAGCAGGGAACTGCGCGCCGGAATCTACGCCGTAAAACGCGCCGGCGACCGGATTGATATAAAAACGGAGAACTATATGTACAGCGCCGAACTCGGCGCCGGAAACATAGACAAGGATCTGATGAATCTCTTTTTGGATTATCTGCCCCCGCGTATCTCAAAACAGGAAAAGAGCCAGTTGACCGGCTTTTTATATCAGCACAAAGACTTGCTGTTACAAAAAAATAATTGGAGCAAACCGGTTAAGCTGTATTTCAATTTTGCCTACCCGCCCGCGCAGGCCACCGTCACGCAGAAATGCGTGAATGATCTCGTCGCGCCGTATAGAGAAGGGTTTTCGAAGTTCCTGCGCAATCTTCTGACGCGCGGCGGCGCCGAGCCGGGGGATATCGATTCGGTCATGTGCGTTGGCGGCGGTTTCGAGATGCAATGGGTCAAGGACTCCGTTGTGAGCGTATTCGGCGAAAGCCGCGCGCGTTTCTATAAGAACCCCAAGGGCGTTATCGCGGAAAGCGCCGCGTTCACCGCGGCCAAACTGCTTGGGGCCGCGCGCGCGCCCTCCGTTATCATACATGACAATCATCAAATCCGGGTGGATTTAGGTATAATGACGCGCGTTAACCGCAGGGACAGGTTTCATCCCATCATACACCGGGGGGCGTTCTGGTGGCAGGAAACAGGCCCGCTGAACATCATACTCAACCAGGCCACCGACAGCGCGGACAGCATAAAGCTGCTGTCGCGCGCGGACGACGGCGAATTGCGCACCGTCGGGATAATCCCGTTGGACGGCCTGCCGGCCCGGCCGAAAGGCGCCACAAGATTGGCGCTGTCCATGCGGTTTGAAAACACGGACAGTCTGTCCGTTACGGTAACAGACCGCGGGTTCGGGGAGATATATCCGTCCGCGGGCTACGCCAGGACGATTAAAGTTAACCCATTGAGGTGAGAACAATGCTATGGGAAGATTATAAAGCTGAGATAGAGGCCAGCGGACTGCCGGAGGACGTATATGTCGCGGGCATAGATCTGGGTACCACCAATTCTATCATAAGCTTTTGGGACGATCACAATAACAGGCCGGAGCCCATAGACATAAGCAACGGATTCGGAAAGATACCTCTGCCGTCGGTGGTTCAGTACCGCGAGGAGAGCGGCGAGTGGATAATCGGCGAGGAAGCCTACCGCACGATGAATATATATCCGGAGGACACTATCCGATCCGTCAAGCGGAAGATGGGGCTTAACGAAACGGTTATTATAAACAGCCGCCCATATAAGCCCGAGGAGATCGCGGCGAAGATCTTAAACGAACTGACGCTGCACCTGCAGAGCCTGAACCCAAAGGCTGAAATGGGCGGCGTGGTGGTATCCGTCCCTTACGATTTTGACGACGCGGCTAAGAAGGCGACTATGCGCGCCTGCGAACTGGCCGGCTTGAAAGAAAAACTAATCTGTCTGATTGAGGAGCCTAAAGCCGCCGCGCTGGCCTATAATTTCAGCCATCAGCTCAACAAGGACGAAAAGATACTGGTGTTCGACTTCGGCGGCGGCACGCTGGATATCACGCTCTTCCACGTGGCGGAAAAAGACGCCGATCACATAAAGCTGCTCGTGATCAGCGAGGGCGGCGAGGCTTACCACGGCGGCGACAACGTAGACGAAATGCTCGCGGAGATGTGCTTCAAGCTGATTAAGGATAGAAGCGGCGTGTCCAAAGATGAGTTGTCGCCGGAAAATCAGGTTGAGGTGCTTATGAGGGCGCGGGAGACGAAGGAGCGCCTATCCGGCCTGAAGACATACCGGATACCGTTTACCTTCTGCATCCCGCCGTTTATGGAACAGTTGACACGCGACGCGTTCGAGGAGCTTATCCGTCCCTTTATTGAAAAAACACAGAAACTGGTGCGAAAGACGCTGCGGGAAGCCTATACGGGAGCGGTTTCCCCAGACTCGGTGGATCGCATACTGCTGGAGGGCGGTTCCTCGCAGATGCCTTGGGTCAGGAATATCCTGCTTTCCATCTTCAACGACGAGAGCAAGATCTATACGTCCGAGCGCCCGGCTCTGGATATCTCGATAGGCGCGACCTATTACGCGGCCATGAAGATGGGGCTGCTGGCGCGGCCTGATATAGACGCGGAAACCGTTTCCGTGGAATTTGAGGTAACCGCGCCGCACGACGTGGGGCTGGAGATTGAGTCCAACGGGAAGAAGGGCTTTTTCCCGATGATCAGGCGCGGCACGCCGTACAGCCTGGCGAAAAAGAGTCACATATTCACATTACAGGCGGACAGGCCGGAAGACATGACGCGTTTCGACCTGCGGATATTGGAGCGCATAGACAAAGCGGACCCGTTTGATAAGTGCAAGCTGATCGGCGAGGTGGAGATGATCGATCTGCCCAAACGGGAAAGCGGGAAAACAAAACTGCGCATAACGCTGCGTGTCGCGGAAGAGGGCGGCATGGTCAGCGGTATGGTGGAGGATTTGGGAATGCCGGGCGAGATTCCGCCGTCGGGGTATAAGGAGCATTTTGAGCCGGACAGATATAAGGTAACCAGAATAATGGGCGCATAGGTGGAGGAAAATTATGGGTTACTTAGGTATAGACTTGGGAACCACCAATTCGGTGGCAATGGTCTACAATGATAAGACAGAGGCGCTGGATGTCGTGAAGATCGACGGCACGGACGAAATCCTGCCGTCGGTGGTCAGTTATACGGAATCCGGCGTTATCGTCGGCAGCGAAGCCAAGGCGGGGGCTATTATTTACCCCGAAACGACTGTCATTTCCGTCAAGCGCGTTATGGGCACGGATCAAAAGATAGATATCGGCGGCGCGGAGAAAACGCCTGAGGAAGTCAGCGCGGAGATTTTGAAGAAATTGAAGAAATCCGCGCAGGAGCAAACGGGCGAGACATATGACGAGGTGGTTATTACTCACCCCGCGTATTTTAACGACAGACAGATTTACGCCACCCGGCAGGCTGGGCTGCTTGCGGGCTTTAGGGATGTTTACCTGCTGTCCGAGCCGCTTTCCGCTGCCATCGAGTACGGCTACCGCCAGAGTTACGCCCAAATACTGCTGGTTTACGATTTCGGCGGCGGCACGTTGGACGCCTGCGTATTAAAAGTGTCCAAAGACGATATCGGCCAGGAGATCTTCCAGGAACTCTCGGACGTGGGCGACATGAACCTGGGCGGCGACGACTTCGACGCCGAGCTTATACGCTGGATGAAGGAACGGTTCAAAGAAATCAACAATATAGACCTGGACACGTTGGATAACACCGAACGCAGGCGCGTAATGCAGAAGCTGAAGCAAGAGGCGGAGCAGACCAAGAAGAAGCTTTCCGGCGCGAACAAGGCGTCTATCCGTATAAACCCGCTGATAATCAGCGAGGGGGTGCCGAAGAATTTCTCCCTGGAGATCAGCCGCGAGGAATTCGAGGCGATGATCCGCAAGTATGTGGACCGAAGCCGCGAGATAGTGGAGGAAGCGCTAAAGCGCGCCAATCTGGGCGCGGACGAGATATCCAAGGTCATACTGGTCGGCGGTTCCACGCTGATACCGATGATCCGGCGCATGGTGGCGGGCTTTATAAAGGAGCCGTACCGGGCGACCGACCCCGCCAAGAGTGTCGCGATGGGCGCGGCTATTTACAATTATTTGATACACCTGCCTAACAGCAATGTGAGCGTCGGCCAGATTACCCGACAGATATTCGGCACTGAGGCTATAACGAATATCTCTACGATGGAGAAGCAGCTCATTCCCATAATCCCCATGGGCAGCCCCATTCCCGGTAAATTTACGGACAGCCGTTTCGCCAGCATGTCGGGCGCTTCCCATGTGAACGTTCCCGTGTATGAATGGGAGCAGGGCCGGGAAGCCGAGCAGAAGTATATCGGAAGCGTGCTGTTTTCCGGACTGTCCGGCACTACCCAAATAGAGATTACTTACGCGCTGGACGAGAATAATCTGTTCGAGGTATTTGTTAAGGACATGTCCACCGGCCGCGCGGAGCGCGCCGAATTCGACCGCACCAAGTATACCGCCCCGCCGGTAAGGCCGGAGGACGGCAAGGTCGGCGGCTTAGTCAATGTAGTCTTTTTGATTGACACGACGGGCAGCATGGATACGTACATCAACGGGGTTAAGGACAGGGCTATTGAGTTTTCCGAGATCCTGGCGTCTAAAGGCGCCATGTTCAAGCTGGGGCTGATCGGCTTCGGAGATCTGAACGAAAAGGAACGGCCAAGCGTCTATAACTTCACCGACGATGTGCCCCGTTTCCAGAAACAGGTCAAGAATATCCCGCGCACATACGGCGGCGATATTCCGGAGTCGTCCCTGGACGCGCTGGAAACAGGCGTGGAACTGATCAACGCCGCTCACAGGGAGGCCGGCGCTCGATATATCTTTATCCTGATCACGGATGCGCCGCCGCATGTGCCGACAGCCAGCGGGAAACGCGTGCATGACATATGCAAAACGCTTTCCGACAACGAGATAACCACGTATGTTGTAGCCCGCAAGGACAGGGACAGCATAGAGTCTTATGACCCGGTCACCAAACCGTACGGAAAATACTATGACTTAAACGATAAATTTTTCGATATTCTCGATAACATAGCAATGAGCATCGCGGAGCTGATAAGATTATAATGGCGGTAGTTCAATTATGCGTGTCACAGGCGGAAAATCATGTCCCATATCTGTTCGGGATGACTAACGCTAAGGTTTTCTCATTAGAGGAGGCCTTATTTCACGCCTATCACAATTGGAGAGAGGCGGCGGATGGCCTGTTCTCGCCTGATTTTACCGACTGGGTGAGAAATGAGCTTCTGCTTCCGGAGATCGCGGATAAGCTAAGAGGGTATTCCTCGCTGTCTTTCAGCGACCGGCTGATAAGCTGTCTGCGGGTAATAGACTATTTCGACGACAGTGAAATCAACAGGCTGCTGAAGGAACTGAACGCGTGGGAGAAACGCGTGGAGTGGGAGAAGCTGAAAGACCGCGGGGAT
>JAISZF010000208.1 GCA_031269415.1 Clostridiales bacterium | reverse complement strand
TCGGTTTTCATGCTTCATCCCCTCAGCAATGATTATATCCCATTTTTTCCAATTTTACAACTATATTTTACTACATTTTACAATTGTTTCATATGCTTTGGGAAACTGTTTGTAACCCTGCAATCCGAGCCAAACAGGCTTGCCTTGCCGGATGTGGGACGGATAAGGTCCAGCAGGACTCGGATGGTCGTGGATTTACCTGCGCCGTTGGGCCCGATGAAGCCGAAGATTTCGCCTTCCTCAACATTCAGCGTGAGATTTTCCACGCCCTTCGTTTTGTCATAATACTTCGTCAGGTTTTGGATATCAATCGCATATGACGGCATTGTATGCCCTCCTCATCTTTATAAAAGTCCCCTCTGTCGCCATTTGCTTGCTGACAAGGCGCGTACTGTATTCCAGCGCATTGAGGTATAGGGCTTTCTTAGTGGCGAAGTAGTGAAACAGCAGTCCCTTGGAAATGCCGGCAGACGCTGAAATATCATTCGTGTTCGCAAGCCTGTAGGGATGCTTGGAAAACACGAGGATTGCCGCGTTCAAAATATCCTGCCGTTTACTGTCGAGCAATTCATTGGGTTTTGCGTGTTTAGAGTTCATGTTCCATCACCGCCCTTTCTTTGTAAGACGGGTTTTCGTAAAGGTCTTTAAGTTTCAGCCTGAAAATATCTTTTCCCAGCCTGCTTACCGGAACGCCAAGCGGCCCCGCGCCGGTTTTGCCCACCAATCACGTCCTCACCTCGTCCGTGTAGCATTTCGCCGACTCCGGCGAAGGGCTCCGCGTTCCTATGGATAAAAGCAATATTTTCATTTTGCCTCCCCTTTTTATCAAAATAATTTCGCGTTTACTATCAAATCTAAATCTCCCTCGTTGTAAATCGCCTTTTTCAGCAAGCTCAAATACAGCTTCAGTTTGGACATTATCACGTCCGCCGGTTCACTGGCGGCATGCTCGCGGATGTATCCGCCTGAAACATATGATACCAATTCAATAGCGGCATCCTTCCCGACTTCGGGTTTTATCCTGCTCCAGTCCACATAATAACCAAAGGCAATAATTAATTGAATAAACGGGAATCGTGTGATAGACTGGTAAAACAAAAAGGGAGGCGATTGGTATTGAGATATACACTTGAAGGCGACACTGTAATTCTGACGGACTGTACGAATTTCAACATTGCGGAAACACTGGAATGCGGTCAATGTTTCCGGTATGAAAAACTGACTGAAAATGAGTACCATATTATTGCCCACGAGAGATCCCTGTTTATCCGGCAGACTAGCGAAAAAATCCTGTTCTATAAAACTATACTTCAGGAATTTGAGGATATCTGGATACCTTATTTTGACTTGAATCGCGATTATCGCGCGGTGAAAGAAACGCTGGCCGCGAACGATTTAGTCATGCGCGACGCGGTGGAGCACGCGGGCGGCATACATATCCTGCGGCAGGACCCTTGGGAGTGCCTGGTTTCGTTTATCATCTCCCAAAATAACAATATTCCCCGCATCCGAAAGATTACGGACGCTCTGGCGAAGAGGTTCGGTCGGCGGATAGAGGACGACGCGTACGCCTTCCCTACAACCGACGAACTGGCGAGGGCTTCGCTGGATGAACTGCTGGATTGCAAAACGGGCTTCAGGGCGAAATACATATCCGAAGCGGCAAAGAAAGCGGCTTCGGGTGAATTTGACTTGAACGCGCTGAATGATATGCCATCGGAAGCGGCCAGAGAGGCGCTGATGACCATTAAAGGCGTTGGCGCGAAGATTGCGGACTGCGTGCTGCTTTTCGCTTTAGGCAGAACGGAGGTATTCCCGACGGACGTTTGGATCAAGCGGGTCTCACAGCATTTTTACTTCAATAAGCAAGACGCGTCCGTGACGGAGATCCATAAACTCGCTAGTAATCGCTTCGGCGAATACGCCGGGTTTGCCCAGCAGTACCTGTATGTGTACGCCAGGGAATTTCAAAAAAATTTGTAAACAGAAGAAAATCGAAGTATAAAAGAGAAATTTAAAGTTAATGATTACTAATAAGAAAATTTGGCTGTTTTATCCGGTTGCATTAGTCCAAGCCAAATATTAATATAGTACACGTAGTTAGCACTCAATTCGAGTGAGTGCTAATAAGTTAAATTGAATTTAAATTTGGAGGTAGGTTTATGGGACTCAAACCATTAGGCGACAGAGTCGTTATCAAGCAGCTTGAAGCCGAGGAAAAAACCAAATCCGGCATAGTGCTGCCCAGCGCGTCCAAGGAAAAACCGCAGGAGGCGGAGGTCGTGGCGGTCGGACCCGGAGGGGTCGTTGACGGCAAAGAGATTAAAATGGAAGTTAAGATCGGCGATCGGATTATTTACTCCAAGTACGCCGGCACGGAAGTCAAATTGGACGACCAAGAGTTTATGATTGTAAAGCAAAGCGATATACTGGCTATCGTCGAGAGATAATTTTAGAAGGAGGTTAAAACACATGGCTAAACAACTGAAATACGGCGTGGAGGCCAGAAACGCACTGCTTACGGGCGTAGATAAGCTGGCCAACAGCGTTAGGATTACCTTAGGCCCCAAGGGCCGCAACGTAGTGCTGGATAAGAAGTACGGCACCCCGCTTATAACAAACGACGGCGTAACCATCGCCAAGGAGATAGAGCTTGAGGACGCGTTCGAGAACATGGGCGCGCAATTGGTCAAGGAAGTAGCCACCAAGACAAACGACGTGGCCGGCGACGGCACCACGACAGCCACTGTGCTGGCGCACGCGATGATCGTTGAAGGTCTCAAGAATATTGCCGCCGGCGCTAACCCGATTATTCTGCGCACCGGCATGAGCAAAGCCACCGAAGCGGCTGTGGAAGCCATTAAGGGCATGAGCCAGAAGGTGGACGGCAAGAATCACATCGCTAAGGTCGCCGCTATTTCCGCTGGCTACGAGGAAATCGGAACCATGATCGCCGACGCCATGGAGAAGGTGTCCAACGACGGCGTTATCACTGTGGAAGAGTCCAAGACAATGAACACCGAACTGGAACTGGTCGAAGGCATGCAGTTCGACCGCGGCTATCTCTCCGCTTATATGTGTACGGACATGGAGAAGATGGTCGCCCAATTGGACAACCCGTATATCTTGATAACCGAAAAGAAGATCTCCAATATACAGGATATTCTGCCTATTCTGGAACAGATCGTCCAGACTGGGGCGAAACTCTTGATTATTGCCGAGGATGTGGAGGGCGAAGCCCTTACCACGCTCGTGTTGAATAAACTGCGCGGCACGTTCCAGTGCGTGGCCGTTAAAGCCCCGGGCTTCGGCGACAGGCGTAAGGCCATGCTGGAGGATATAGCCGTTCTGACAAGCGGGCAGGTCATCTCCGACGAGCTGGGCATTGACATTAAAGAAGCCACTATCGAAACCCTTGGCCGCGCCAAGACCGTTAAGGCTGACAAGGAAAATACCATTATCATAGACGGCGCCGGCGATAAGAAAGACATCAATTTCCGGATCGGCCAGATTAAATCGCAGATTGAGGAAACAACCTCTGATTTTGACAGGGAGAAACTTCAGGAGCGTTTGGCGAAACTCTCCGGCGGCGTGGCTGTTATTAAAGTCGGCGCACCTACCGAAACAGAGCTGAAAGAAAAGAAACTTCGCATGGAAGACGCCTTGGCGGCCACTCGCGCGGCGGTTGAGGAAGGCATTATAAGCGGCGGCGGCGCGGCGTATATCCACGCGTCCAAGGCTGTAAAAGATTTAATAGTCAAACTCAGCGGCGACGAAAAGACCGGCGCGCAGATTGTGCTGAAGGCTCTGGAATCGCCCGTTAAGCAGATTGTGGACAACGCCGGTCTGGAAGGCGCGGTTATTGTCAATAAGCTGTTTGAGAAGGAAGACGGTATCGGTTTCGACGTTATCGCCGAAGAATATGTAAATATGGTGGACGCGGGCATTATCGACCCGACTAAGGTAGCCAGAAGCGCCCTGCAGAACGCCACCAGCGTGGCTTCAACATTGCTGACCACGGAAGCTGTCGTGGCGGACATTAAAGAGCCGGAACCCCCGATGCCAGCGGGGGGCGGCGGCGGAATGGGCATGATGTAAAGAGATTTTAAAATCGAGCGGTAAGGGCAAAGCTGCCCCCGCCGCTCGATTTTTTTATTTTGCGTTCCTGTGAACTTTATGGAAGCCCACTCGTATATGATCAGTGGTAACAGCCTATAGCGGCGGAAAATCACCCGTTTCGCTACAGATAAGCAAACCGCGGCGGTGAAAGAGTTTGTCCGTAAAGTTTTAGGAGAAGCCACCAAGGAGGGAATAAAATGATTGTCACGACAACGCCCGTCATCGAGGGCAAGAGAATCATCGAGTACAAGGGTATCGTTTTTGGCGAGGTAATTAGCGGCGTGAACTTTATTAAGGACTTCACAGCGGGGCTGACGAACTTCTTCGGCGGACGGAGCGGCTCATATGAGGGAGAACTTATCGAAGCACGCGAAAGCGCACTGCGCGAAATGGAGCAAAGGGCATCGAAAATTGGCGCAAACGCCGTCGTCGGTGTAGATATTGATTATGAAGTTTTAGGGCAAGGCGGCAATATGCTTATGGTCACGGCCAGCGGCACGGCTGTTGTAACGCAGTAAATTCGCTGCATTGCCATATCGGTAACACGAAATTAAGGAGAGGGCAGGGCTATGGATACTCAAATTAAACCCTTGTCGCGGTTTGCCGAAGCGCAAGCGAACGGCGTATACGAACAAGCGCTCGCTGAAATCCGTGCCGGGCGCAAGCAGAGCCATTGGATATGGTTCATCTTCCCTCAGATTGAGGGGCTTGGTTACTCGTCAACCGCACAATTCTACGGGGTTCAAGGGCTTCAAGAAGCGCGTGATTACCTCGCGGACGCTGTTCTTGGAACGCGTCTGCGCGAGATTTGCGCCGCGCTGTTGGAACTTGAATCCAGCGACCCGCTCGAAGTTCTCGGCTCACCGGACGACTTGAAGCTATGTTCGTCAATGACGCTGTTCGCCTTTGCCGCGCCTGACGACCCGCTATTCGCGGCGGTATTGAAAAAATTCTATAACGGCGAACGGTGCGGATTGACGGAGCGGAAACTTTTACGGGATAGATGAGCGGAACCCAAAGAATACCACACAGATAGGAATTCATCGCTTTTTGAGCCTACTCGACCCAGTATTGCGCATTTTCTTTATAAAATTCGCCGGGGCGGGAATATTATTCCCGCCCCGGCCACAATCACAGCTTTATCTTCTCCGCGGCCTCCGCGAACTCTTCTTCCGTAAGGCCAAGCGCCTTCCCTGTATCACAATACTGTTCAAATCATATCTGGGCATCACGTGCAGATGAAAATGTT
>JAISZF010000202.1 GCA_031269415.1 Clostridiales bacterium | reverse complement strand
TCGGTTTTCATGCTTCATCCCCTCAGCAATGATTATATCTCATTTTTTCCAATTTTACAACTATATTTTACTACATTTTACAATTGTTTCATATGCTTTGGGAAACTGTTTGTAACCCCCAAGTGTTGTATTTTCCGACAGCCAAAAACACTGTGGACGCTTAAGCCGTGGACAGGCGCGTCTCTGGAATAAAGAGCGGGTTGCCGTCCGCCGTGTACTCGTCGGCCACTTTTTCAAAATCGGAAATGTAAATATCCGGCGAGTACACACATATGTGACCATTTCCCAAAAACGCATTTCCAATATTTTATGGGGGTTCTTTTGATCCATGCGGGCGTATAATTAGATTCCCCATTTTTCCACAGTCCAAACCAAATGAAAATCAGCCTGACGCCCTCCGACCGAGCGTCGGTGATGATTCCATCCAATCGGGTCGTCCTTCTCACTGCATGGCATAGGCGGAAAATCTTTGAGACAGAAAAACGGAGAAAAGGGCGGTCGCACACAGAATCAACACAGTCATGAGGAATACTAAGCGGATGTATTGTCTGCTTAGTCAGGAAATCGCGCATGGCAATCACCTCAGGCTGATTATAGCAGATTCTGTAAGCGTTTGTTAGTCGTTCATACCGGCCCTGTTTATGTTCTCTGTGTTAATCGCGCTTGAAGAATCAAGATAAGCTATTTAAGGCTCTTTAAGCATTGCGCCCGACTCCCGTTATCTCCCGCCCTGATCATACGGCACTCCCTCGGCGCGCGGCGCCTGCGAATTCTTTGAGGTGAACGCCAGCACTATCAGTGTGACTATGTATGGCATCATTTTATACACATTGCTTGGAATCGGGACATTCTGCATGAATGAAATCCCCGAGTACGCCGATGCCATGGCTTTCAGCAGGCCGAAGAAGAACGCCGCGAACAATATCCGCCGAGGCTTCCACTGCCCGAAGATCAGCACGGCCAGCGCCAGGAATCCGTAACCCGAAACCGTGGCGTTGAATTCCGTGGAGGTAGGCACCACAAAGACCAAACCGCCTATACCCGCCAGTACCCCGGAGATAAATACCCCCGCGTAGCGCATCTTATATACGTTAACGCCGACGGAATCGGCGGCTTGCGGGTGTTCGCCGCAGGCCCGGAGCCGCAGGCCGAAGCGCGTCTTGTAGAGTACCACTGAGGACAAGGCCAATATAATGAAGCCCAAATAGGTAGTGATATACGCGTTTTGAAACAATAATGGGCCGATAACCGGAATCGAACCCAGAACCGGCGCGTTCGCTATCCTGAACTGATTGTTGAACGGTATCTGTTGAACTGTACGTATAAGGCGCGCGACATATATCGCGAACGCGGCCGCGAACATGTTAATGGCTGTGCCGCTTATGACCTGATCCGCCTTCATATTGATAGAAGCGTAAGCGTGCGCGAGGGATATAAGCCCGCCCGCCGCCGCCGACAGTATGATGGCGATAATTAATACAGGCTGCCCGGGTATAGCGCCCTGAAACAGATGTATAAACAGTATGCCAGCGAACGCGCCGATAACCATTATGCCTTCCAGCGCGATGTTGACGATGCCGCCGCGCTCCGAGAACATGCCGCCCAGCGCGACGATTAACAATGGGATGGAAAACGTCATGGTTTGCTGAACCAGAAAGTAAATAACGCTCATTTAACGGCGCCCCTTCCGTGAATCGACATGATGACGCCCTTTAATACCAACGCGAACGCGCTGAAATAGATTATGATCGATATTATAATCTCTATAACCTGTGGGGGAAAATTGAATAACTGCATGGAGAACCCGCCCACGTTCAAATACGCTATAAACAAGGCCGCGAAAATAACGCCTATGGGATTATTGAGCGCCAGCAGGGCGACAGGTATGCCATTAAACCCTTCCACGGGCAGCACGTCCAGCACGTCTATGCCCTTGCCCGAACCGGCCAAATACAGCAGCGCGCCGCCCAAGCCGGCCATTGCCCCGGCTATTACCATGGAGAGTATAACGCTACGTTTCTCGCTGACGCCCGCGTAGCGCGCGGCGTCTTTATTAAAGCCGCAGGCTTTCAGCTCGAACCCGAATTGAGTTTTTTCTAATATTATATATATAGCCACAGCCATAATGATCGCCAGCAGGATGCCGCTGTTAGCGCTGGAGACGTTATTGCCCTCGCGGAACAGCAGATCGAGGCCCAGTTTGGGCATATTGGCGTTGTCCGCCACACGGGTGGACTGATTCTTCAGCGAATCGAAGACTGTCCGCACAATTAGGAAGTTTACCAGATACGTACCTATGTAATTCATCATAATGCAGGAAATAACTTCATTGACATTGCGGTAAGCCTTGAGGATCCCCGGCACGCTGCCCCAGATCGCCCCGGCGATAAAAGCCGCGATAAGCGCCGCCAGACAGAGGAGCGGGCCGGGCAGGAAGGTACACTTTACGCCAACCAGAACGGCGCAATAGGCGCCCGCGATAAACTGGCCCGACGCGCCGATATTAAACAGCCCCGTCCGGCTCGCGAAACCCACGGAAAGCCCCGTCATAAGTATCGGCGTGGCGGTGTAAAGCACCTGCCCCATATTCTTTCTGTCGCTCAGCCCACCGGACAGAATGGTTCCGAACGCGCCCAAAGCCTGAGACGGGTTACTGACCAGAAGGACTAAGAACCCTGCCGCCAACCCGACGACGATAGCCATTAGAGATGATAAAACACTGGCGGAATTACTGACGCTCAAAATCTGTTTCAGACGGCTGTTCACCCTGCGGCCCTCCTTTTCGAGCCTGACATGTACAGGCCAATCTCCTGGTAGGAAACCTCGTTCGGGTTAAGCTCGGCGACTAATTGGCCTTCATAGATAACCAAAATACGGTCGCTGACACTCAGCACCTCATCCAATTCGAGTGATACCAGTAAAATACCTGTTCCTTTGCCCCTTTCCGCAATGAGCTGGCTATGTATGTATTCGATAGCTCCAACGTCCAAGCCGCGCGTCGGCTGAACCGCTATCAGCAGTTTGGGGGCTCTGTCTATCTCACGGGCGATGATCACTTTCTGCTGATTGCCTCCGGACATGCTGCGCGCTATCGTATTCACGCCCTGACCGCTGCGGATATCGAAGCGGTCTATCAGCGTTTTGGAGTAGCTGTAAATTTCATTGTATCGCAGAAAGCCGCCGTGCTGGAATTTCGGTTCAAAATAACGCTGCAAAACTAGGTTGTACGCCAGCGGATAATCCAGAACCAGGCCGTGCTTGTGCCTGTCTTCGGGAATATGCGCCATTCCCGCCAGACCGCGCTTCCGTACGGAGGCGTTCGTTATGTCTGTGCCGCCTATCAGCGCGCTTCCGGCGTCCAATCGAATCAAGCCTGTCAAGGCGTATATCAGATCACTTTGGCCGTTTCCGTCGATCCCGGCGACACAAACGATTTCGCCTTCCCGTACCTGGAAGGTTACGTCGTCCACAGAATTCTTCCCAGTCGCTTTGTTTTTGACGATTAAACCCTTTACGTCCAGCACTGTTTTTCCGGGCTCACGCTCCGGTTTATCCACATTCAGGCTGACTTTCCGGCCCACCATCATCTCGGAGAGCTCTTCCTTGGTCGTCGGGGCGACGTCTACCATCCCGATATACTTGCCCTTGCGCAGCACGGTACAGCGGTCGGCGACAGCCTTTATTTCGTTCAGCTTGTGGGTTATAAACAGGATGGATTTGCCTTCCGCGGCCAACCCTCGCATTATCTTCATCAAATCGTCGATCTCCTGCGGGGTCAGTACGGCTGTAGGCTCGTCGAATATAAGTATCTCGTTCTCCCGGTAGAGCATCTTCAATATCTCTGTTTTTTGCTGCATACCCACGGTAATATCCTGAATATACGCGTCGGGGTTTATGTCTAGGCCGTATTTACGGGAAATATCCATTACCTGGTTTCGCGCGCCGGCCATGCTCAGCAAGCCGTTCTTTACGGTTTCCACGCCCAGTATGATGTTCTCCAGAACCGTGAAGTTGTGAACCAGTTTGAAGTGCTGATGCACCATGCCTATGCCCAGGCGCGTAGCGTCGTTCGGCCCGCTTATTCGTACTGTTTTCCCATTTTTAAGTATTTCGCCGGCCTCCGGTTGATAAAGCCCGAACAGCACGCTCATCAGGGTGGATTTACCGGCCCCGTTCTCGCCCAGCAGCGCGTGGATTTCGCCCCTTTTCAATTGGAGGTTTATTTCGTCATTCGCGATAATGCCGGGAAATTTCTTTGTTATGCCGCGCATCTCAATAATATAGTCGTCCATGCACGCCTCCTTACACCATTGGGTATAAAATCGGGCATTTGCGTACAGCCGCGGCAAATGCCCGATAATGTCGAGTTAATTAATCTCGGTTACTGTCGCTGCGGTTACGGGCAGCCCGCCCAATTCAACCGGAGTGCTGGAAGCGTCCACGTTGCCCACGATAGTGATGGAATCGGAGGCTAACTGAGCGTAAACGGCCTCGTAATCCGCTTGGGTGAATTGTGTAAACTTGGCTGTGTCCATAGCAAGGCCGACGCCTTGATTCTTAGCGGAAAATATCAAACTCTGGCCGCCCGGGAATTTGCCGTCATAGAAATCCCTGATACAGTCATAAACGGACACTCGCAGACCCTTAATAGCCGAAGTGATAACCGTCGCGGACTCGCCGCTCTGATCCACGTCCACACCGATAACCTTTTTATTCTCTTCCTCCGCCGCTGCCATTACGGAGTTGCCTACCGCGCCGCCGCACGCGAAGATAACCTCTATGCCGTCATTGTACCAGGAAGCGGCCATGGCCTTCGCTTCCGGCGTGGCGGCAAACCCGCCGGTATAGTGATAATTGACTGTTACCGCGCCGTCGCCCAGACCCATTTCCTTGCCCGCGTAATCGGCGCCCTGAACAAACCCGTAGCCGTAACGGATAACCGCCGGCACGGCCATGCCGCCCATGAAGCCCAGTTTTGTCATCCCGTCTTTAACAGCCGCGTAGCCCGCCAGAAAGCCCGCCTGTTCCTCCGCGTATGTAACTCCGACGGAATTGGAGGCGGTACTATAGTTGTTATTCGCGTCGTGAGGGTTGCCGTCCACTAATATGAATTTTACGTCGGGATAGCGATCCTGCGCGATAAAAACCGGAACCTCAAACAGATAGCCCGGAGTTACGATCACCTTCGCGCCTCCTGAAACCGCGAGGTCTATGCCGTTGAGATAGGCGTCGTCGCTCTGCTCTGTTGGCTGATAATACTTATGCGAGATGTTTTTCTCGTCGGCGTACTGCTTTAAGCCCTCCCAAGCGCCCTGGTTAAACGACTTGTCGTCGATGGTACCCAAGTCTGTTATCAGCGCCAGTTCGCCGCCGGAATTTGACGCCGCTCCGGACGTTCCGCCGGATGCGCATGCCGACAGCAACATTACGCTCGCGATTGCCAGTGGTAAAATACTCTTCATCGTAATCCTCCTCAGATTAGTCATTATTTCAGCAGGCCGTCCACACTGACGTTCAGTTTGTCCGCCGCCTGTTTAAGCACGTGAACGGGTATTTTGCGCAGCGCGGCCTCATATCCGCCGTATGTGGACTGCGCTATACCTAACGCCCGCGCGAACTGAGCCTGCGTATAGCCTCTGCTTTCGCGCGCCTGGCTTAGCGCGCGGCCTAAAGCCGTATAAAAATCTGTATGGGCGTCATGCTGAGACATGTTGGTTAATGATGTCCGCAATCTCCTTCTCATCATTGGAAGGAACCCTGTCAGCGTCGTAAAGCTCCCATTCCTCTGTAAAACTGGATTCCTCGCCGGGTTCGAGATGAACGAACTCGCTTAAGGTCTCGCACTCAAGCATAACATTGTTGGTATAACTCTCAAATGTGCAACCGTTGTCGGGATAGTAGCCGTCGATCACAGGATCGAAATACTTGACGAATACCTGGCCCTTATTAAAATACGCCGCCCATCCGTCCTCATTGTTAAGCCCCAATTTGAAGGGATTGGCCTTGCCGGTGTCCTGGGTCAGCGTGATGAATTCTTTTCCCCAGTAAACGCGGGAATCGTTCATCTCGCTGTAATCCCACAGCGAGATATTGCGGTTCGCCAGAAATCCGGTCTGCCGCTTGGGCATTGGGATGATCTCTTTCCCGCCTTTATCCAGCATGGTTATGCACCAATGGGCGAACTCAATGTCCCAAGCGCCTCTGTTTTTGATAATGTGTTCGAGCTGTACGGCTGGTTCGTCCTCTACCATGGTGATTTCAATGATTTTCTGTATGTTGTTGAATGTTTCGACAGGAGCGGTAAACCCGGCCGTATTGCCGTCGGCGCCCCACTCCACGGGCGCGCTGTCGGGGTAGTAGCATCTCGGCAGAATCTCAGGTGAAATCCACAGACGATGACCGCCGCACAGCTTCAGATGATCGTCGTATTCTTTCTGCTTCTCGCCCAGTGTGCCTCGGCTGAAATCCTGATACATCATGTTTTCCTTGCCAACCCGCGCCAGATGTATTACGCGCGGGCCAAAGTCCACTGTCACCAGAAGCTCGATAATGCCGTTTGTCATTTTAACGCAGTTGCCCCACCGCGCGTCGCCGTACGGGGTTATCGATACCTTGCTCAACAATATACCTCCTTAATTCCAATATATATCATACTGATTATACAACCTGGCCTTAAAAAAAACAACCGGAAACATAAATCCTTGTATCATGACGCTATTGACAATTTCTGCATTTAAACGTAGTATTTATTATAAGATGAGGGAGGGACGATTATGAAATCACTTAAGAAGAAATCCGTTTTCACGGAAATCAACATCCTGATTGTATTGATGTGTATTCCAATACTGGTATTAGAGATCTTGTGCGCCACTGACAGTTACGCGGCCGAAAGAACCGAGGAGTCAGCCGGCCCGGCAACGGAGGGCGGCAGTACACACTGGTGGTGGTATCCGACAACCTTTTATCCGACAATTATACCGCCTGATCCATCTCCCGCGCCGACAGTCATGCCTACGGTTACACCAGCAATCACGCCGCCGGCTATTACAATTCCGCCAAGCGAAACCGTTACAACATCGCCTCCCGCCATTAAAAGTTCGGTTCCGGATAATCCTTCCGATGACGCTCCCGCCGCAGCCACGATGCCGCCCCCTGAATTCGCTAATGAAAACAATGACGAACCTTCTCTGCCGCTCAATCTTCTGGACTACATAAACGACACGCCAACCGCCGTGTACGCGGTTAAAACCGCGATAGACGGATTCGCCGGCGGCATGGATCCCAAAGCCGCGGAGGCGCTGGCCCAATATTCGGAAGAAGCCATCGCCAGGGCTTCCTCCAGGAAGGCGCAAAGCGATATTGTTTCAATCAGTCGGCTTACGGCCGCGACAGTGGAAAAAGACGCGGAAAAGGCCAAAGAGGCTGTTGAATCGGCGTTGAACGAAGCTGAGGTTCCGCTGGCGCGGGAACTGCGAACCACGTATGTATTCAATACGGACGCCGCAGATGAGTGCGCGATCGTCATCGATCCCTCGGTCTCGGCCGCTAAGGCCGATCGGATCCGAATCGACACGCCGGAATATCATCTGACCATATCCGCGGAGTTTATAAATAGAAACGCCTACGCCGCGCCAATCGTTTTCAAAACCGCGCTGAAGAACAACTCGGTGGAAGTTATTTTCAACGATAAACCCACATACCCCGTAATCCTGTCTATGCCGTACGCGGACGCTTACGACACGATTTTTGACAGCGGCGGCGTAAACTACGGCGGGCAGGTTAATTACATAAATAAGACGCTGGACGCCCGGATCAACGGAAGCGGCACTTATACGGTCCTATCCAATAAACCCGCGTTTACCGATTTGAATTCTCTGCCGGAGTCCAGCCGCAAGGCTATATTGTCACTGGCGGCCAGAGGGATTATCTCCGGGGTTACAGAAACCGAATTCGCTCCGAACAGTCCGATAAACCGCGCGCAGCTCGCGGCGCTTGTTACACAAGCCTGCGATTATTACAACGAGAACGCCGACGGCCAATTTATTGACGTATACCCTTCCGATTGGTTCTTTAACGCGGCGGGATCCGCGAAACAGCACCGCGTAATGACGGGAACAAACCCGGAGGGTACGAT
>JAISZF010000141.1 GCA_031269415.1 Clostridiales bacterium | reverse complement strand
GATCATAATAATGTCGCTTAAAACTTAAAAAGTGCTATTTTACGACCAATTAGGCAGATTTTTGCAAAATAGCATCACGTAATACATCATCGGGAATAACAACACCAAGTTTGGAGAGTTGCTTGATGTGTGAATTTATCTTTTTTTCACGGTTGAATTTATTATAATAGTCAGCGCCAAGATCCTTGAAATCGTTTCCGCTTAGTACGAAGTAAATTGCAATAAGCATCGAATGGGCGACAGCCATAGTAGCTTTATTTTTTCCGCGATGGGATACCAGTCGCCCGTATTGGGCAAAAAAAAAGCTGTCCTTTTTCTTTCGAGCCGCCTGTGCGCTCTGGGCAAGTGTTGATTTAAGAGTTTTATTGCCTGGCGGGGTTTTGCCACTTTTCCGTTTACCGGCGCTCTCATTGTTACCAGGGTAGACCCCGGCCCACTTGCACAACTTGTCGGGGCCGTTAAAACGGCTCATATCCGTGCCGAGTTCAGCAATGATTGCTAAAATGGTATTGCTAAAATGGTATTATGGGCGTGAATTCCACATTCTGAGCTAAAGGCATAGTCATTAAATATAATATGTTGTTAAAAAGATGTTCCAAAAGGCACGCTGAATTCTATTCTTGCGGACGCCGGCGTCAGTTCATAAAAGGCGGTGAGGTTTGATTTTGCAAAATATGTGTATCCGGCTATTTTTGAACCAAATGAATTAGGAGGTTATTGCGTAACTTTTCCGGATGTACAGGGTGCCTACACTGAAGGAAAGACTTTGGCGGAGGCGATGGAGAATTCTCAAGACGCTTTGTGCTTAATGCTATATAATCATGAGATACGCCACTGCGTTATAATGCAGCCGACGCCAATTCATGATGTAAAAACACCGGAAAATAGTTTTGTCTCACTAATCACCTGTGACACCAATTTTTATAAGCGATATTATGCGGATAAAGTAGTCAAAAAGACGGTAACTACCTCAAGTCAGCGTATCATATAAAAAACCGCGCCGTTGTACAGGCGCGGTTTTTAAATTTACTCTCAATCGGCGTATTCGTCCGCGTCGCCGTTCAGCCCGCGAAATTCATCGCGCAGCGTCTCCGGCGGCATGCTCTTCAGTTTGTTATACTTACGCGCCAATGGCGTGTAAGCCGCCTTGTGGAAAACGCGCATAACAGACGAAGATAAATAAATCGCGTACCCTCTACAGAATGAACAGGCGCGCCAGCGGTTTTTTTGTTATGGGCGCCATCCCCGCGCGTCTGCGAATATATACGCTGGTTTTCGGATAAGGTTTATAGAAAAGGGCTGCCGAATACCCCACCCGGTTATCCGGCAGCCCTCCCGCTGACTAAAGCGCTCCCGACGCGTTCAGCGCCAGAACAATAAAATTGAGTATAAACAACGCGGTCGCGCCGATTAGAATAGGATGCAGATCCTTAAAGCGCCCGCGGCAGATCTTTATAACGCAGTACACCAGAAAGCCCGCGGCAATACCGTAACTGATGCTGTACGCGAACGACATGAAAGCAAGAGTCACAAACGCCGGAGCGGCCTCCTCGAAGTCGGACCACTTAATATCCGTAAGCGAAGACATCATAATGATACCCACAACGATCAGCGCGGGCGCGGTCGCCGCGCCGGGCACCGCGCCAAACCAATTGGCGAACGGCAGACACAGCAGGAAGAGAAGCGCCACCACAACACTGGTAAGCCCGGTACGCCCGCCTGCCGCGATACCCGCCGCGCTCTCCACATACGTGGTGGTATTCGAGGTTCCGAACAAGGAACCGATTGATGTGGCGATAGCGTCCGCAAAGAGCGCCTTATCCATCTTGGAGTCGAGTTTGCCGCTTTCGTACAGCGCTTTTTCATCTTTCGCGTCAAATATGCCGCTCACTCGGCCAGTGCCGATAAAGGTTCCGATTGTGTCAAACGTGTCGGTGATACTGAACGCGAAGATGGTCAGTAAGACTAACACCAGTTTATCCGGCTGAGAGAACAGCGACAACAGTCCGGGGCTCCCGAAGAACGCGAAAAACGTCTGGCTGACTGATCCGATATCAGAGGAACCCGCTCCGGGAGCCTGGGTAACGCCCAGCGGGATTCCGATGACAGTCGAAGCTATTATGCCGATAAATATAGCGCCCGGAACCTTTTTAACAAGCAGGATTATTGTGATTATAAGCCCAAGCAGCGCAACCAGCGCGGTCGGATCGTTAAAGGCTATCAGCGCGGGAACAATCGAACTGTTCAGACTCGCCGAACCGCTGTCAAACACAGTAAACGTTCCGGGGTCGGCGCTGAACGTGAGAAAATTGCCGCCCTTAATGCCCACATAAGCGATAAACAGGCCGATAGCCCCGCCTATCGCGCTGCGCAGCACGGGCGGGATCGATTGAATAATGTTCTTGCGAAGTTTAGTGACCGTTATGAGAATATTGATCAAGCCGCAGATGAATACCATTGCCAGTGCTTCCTGCCAGGCAAAACCCATTCCGAAACACACGGTAAACGTAAAAAAGGCGTTTAGACCCATGCCGGGAGCCTGCGCGTACGGTACGTTGGCGAACAGACCCATGACCAGCGTGCCGATTACGGCGGCCGCTATCGTAGCCACAAACACGCCGCCCCACGGCATACCGGTCTGGCTCAGTATGTTTGGGTTCACGAATACGATATAAACCATGGTGAAGAATGTCGTTACGCCGGCAATGACTTCTGTTTTCACATCAGTGCCGGCTTGCTTTAGCTTGAAATACTCTTCCATAAATGCCCTCCTTTAATTCGCGCCGATGTACGGCTTTCCTTCGTAAATTATAATGAATGAAGCTCAGCATTAGTTTATTGGAATCGCGTTAAAAAAGCAAGGGCGAATTTCTATATGCCAAGCCCTAACGGTTATGCAATCCGCACAAATCACGCGGTGAAATTCTATTCACTTTCCACAATTCGGCGCATTGATTAAAAAGCCCCTGCCGCATAGAATTATATATATAAACGGAGCAACGTTTCCGGAAACCCACAATGGGGTGGAGTCTAAAGCGCGATTAGTTTGCGCGGCGGACACCGCCCCATTGTTCGTTTATATGGGACTAAGGACCCTTAGCCCCGCGAATATAAGTATTGTGATAAGGAGGCTCGTGTTTTATGAGACAGGTAGCTATTTACGGTAAAGGCGGTATCGGTAAGTCAACCACCACCCAAAATTTAACGGCGGGGCTTGGCGAAATGGGCAAAAAAAATCGGCTGCGGATTTTATAGTTGGGGAACGAGGCGCAACAAGGCGAAGCCGGACGAACACACCGACAAAAATTTTGTTCCCTATTGCTTTTCCACCGATATGCAGGAGAGCGACATTGTGTTCGGCGGCGAAAAGAAGCTGGAATTGGAATCGCTTGAGCCGTCAGAACCTATGGGAATCCAAACGCCGATTGGCGTAATAATCGCCTTTGACCCAAACGCTGTTGGAATAAACGCGGACAGCAATTCGCTTGTGTTCAATAAAAACGGCAATGTAACCGCGATAACCACAGTACACGACCGCGGCGCGAACGTCGGAGGGACGTCTTTTGATGTTCGCGCCGCGAGAGGCCGTAAATCCCCTTGACGATGAAACAATGATAACGGAAGGACTTAGGATAGAGTTTGATTATGCGTCTGATGCCGTGACCTTCACAGATGATAATGGCAAATGTACACTACCTATTATCGAGAGCGGATTTACGGTTGCGGCGTACAATGCTTCCGCGCGTATTTGCGGCCCCGCGGACTGCGCGAGCTGTTCTTTGCAATGTAAATAGAAGTAATTTAAACCGTTACAGATCCGCGACCGGAGACTTCCGGCGGTTGTTTATAGCTTTCCTGATATTATGAAGAATCAAATACAGCACAGGTATCAGCACCAGCGTAACCAGCGTGGACAATGTAAGCCCGACGGCGATAACCGCGCCCATCGGCGCCTGCATCTCCGAACCTTCGCCGCTGGAGAAGACCATAGGCAGAAGTCCGACCACGGTGGTAATTGTGGTCATCAGAATCGGGCGCAGACGGATGGGACCCGCCTCCAATATGGCGTCAAAGGCCGATAACCCTGCCCTCCGCCTAATATTTATATAATCGACCAGCACAATACCGTTGTTTACCACTATGCCCATCAGCAGAATAAGTCCGATAAAGGAAGCCACATTCACACTGGCGCCCATGAAGAACAGCCCGCACAGCCCGGCGGTCCACGCGATGGGAATGGAAAACAGGATCGTGCCGGGGTAGGCTAAGGACTCAAACTGCGAGGCAATAACCATATAGACCAGTACAAAACCCAGTATAAGGGCAAGGAGCAGCGATTCAAAGGAATCCGTCATGCTGATGAAGGAGCCCGTGTACTCGTAGCTGCTGTCGCCCAGGAAGGTATAATCCGCCAAAAGCCTGTCAATATCCGCCGTCACTTCACTGAGCGTGCTGCCCGCGATCTCCGCGCTCACCGTAACGTACTGTTTCCGGTTGCTCTTCGTAATAGACGAGAGACCTTGATCGCTTATGATACTGGCCACTTCTGATAGCGGCACGGACGTGCCGGCGGGCGTCATCAAAGTAAGGTTCTCCAAGTCCGACAGGTATTGCAGACGGTCGACGTCGTAACGCATCACAACGTCGATTTCGTCGCCCGCCACCTTGTACTGGGTCACCGTTCTGCCGCTCACGGCCATACTTACCGTGTTCGCCACCGAGGAGGCCTGCAAGCCGTAGCTGGACGCCTTGTTCCGGTCGATCACCACCCGTGACTGAGGATAGCTTTCCTCCATTGAACTGGACGCGTTGCGCAGAGCAGGCAAGGTTGACATGAGAGAAACTATGTCTTCGCTGGTTTGCCGCAGAATCTCCTGGTCTTCGCTGTATATGTTCATATCCACCGTGCCGCCGCTCATCATGCCGGCGCCCATGGAACTCCCCGCGGAGACTGTGCATTCCGCGCCAACCACAGCCCCGATGGCCGTGCGGATATCTTCCTCCACCTCAACGATAGGCTTACGCTGTAATTTGGGTATCAGCTTGATCGAAATGGAGGCGCTGTTAGACGATCCTCCGGCGCTCAGAAGCCCTCCGCCGCCTACCGTGACGGAAATGTCCTCTATCTCCTCTATACCGTCCAAGCGAGCCAATACGGTATCGACGGTACCTGAGGTTTCCTCCAGCACACTTCCCCGGGGCGTGGTAATACTAACGCTGACATATCCCTGATCCATTTCCATCATGAATTCCATGCCCATCACGGACAGAACCGATGCCGAGCCGATCATAAACGCCAGGGCAACCCCGACTATAAGCGCCTTGTGAGTAATGGCGAATTTCAGTAAACGGCGGTAGCCCT
>JAISZF010000125.1 GCA_031269415.1 Clostridiales bacterium | reverse complement strand
CGACTGCGTATGCGTGCAGCGCATGGCAGACAGGGAGGCCTGCAAACAACTGGGCATAGCCTTACTGGATGAGACAGGCCGAGTTGTGGATATGGAAGAAAAACCCGCCGAGCCTAAGTCCGACTGCGCGGTATTCGCCACATATATTTATAAGCGCGAAACCATCCCGCTGATCAAGCGGTACTTAGACGAGGGCAACAAACCGGACGCTCCGGGATTTTTCGTCAGTTGGCTGTATAAGCGCAAACCGGTCTACGCGTATGTTATGAATGGCGAGTGTTATGATATTGGGACACATGATTCGTTGAAACAGGCGGAGTTTTTGAAGTTATAGATGAGAGTTTATCCTAAAAAGCTGTCAACACACAAAAAGCCCGTCTTGGATTCCTTTATCCATGACGGGCTTCAACTATTTCAGCGTATGCCGATCTCCCTGTCTTCCGCGGTAAGCGAGTTGTTAGCTTTGATATAGGATACAACCTCATCCACAGTTGTGAAAGCGAGCCCGACATATGTGTCAGCCGCGCCATAATAGATAGCTATGCGGCCTGTATCGCCGTCGCACACAGCCGCGCACGGAAAGGTGACATTTGGTACGAATCCGCGTTCCTCATACCATTCTTCCGGGGTTAGAAGAAAATTTTTAGAGCGGTACTTTACGATAGAGGGTTGGGCGATATCAAGTATCGCTCCGCCTATGCTATAGACAAATCCGTTGCATGTGCCGGTTACCCCGTGATAGAATAAGAGCCAGCCTTCATTAGTCTCAATAGGCGCGCAGCCGCCTCCGATTTTAACAGATTCCCACCAGAAAGCGGTCTTGCCCATCATATGGCGGTGACGTCCCCAGTAAACCATATCCGGGCTTTCACTGATGAAGATATCACCGAATGGAGTATGCCCGCTGTCGCTTGGCCGCGACATCATAATATAGTTTCCGCCAATCTTGCGCGGAAACATCACCGCGTTGCGGTTGTACGGGATAAATGGGTTTTCCAGCCGTATAAAAGTCTTAAAATCAGTGGTTTTAGCCAATCCTATAGACGCCCCGTAAAAATCCTGGCACCACATGATATAAAATTCGCCGTCTACCTTCACCAACCGGGGGTCGTAGGCGTAAAGAGATAAAAACGGCTTGCCATGCCCGTCTTTAAATAAAATTTGCTCACTGTCGATATTCCATTGAATGCCGTCTGCGCTTTCGCCTAAATAGAGACGCGGAACGCCATCCACACACTCGCCTCGGAATACGCCCACAAACGCGCCTTCATACGGAACAACCGCGCTGTTGAATACGCGGGCTATATCAGGCGCGGGGTTGCGCTGAATGATCGGATTGGCGCTATATCTCCAGAGAGGCAGGGCAGGACAATTCTTCGGCTTGTCCTGCCAGGGTAGGTTTGGTATTGATTCTCCCATCACTATTAGATCGCTCATTGCATAACGACTACTGTCTTTGTTTGGGCGTCCCATGTCACAGTCGCGCCGAGAGATTCCGAGATGTATCGAATCGGTACAAAGGTTCTGTCATTTCTGATCACGGCTGTGCCCATATTATTGGGAAGGGGCTGATCAACCACAACACGCAGCGTCTTGCCATTCAGCGTGATTATAACGGTACGCGTATCGGCCTCCCAATCCACAATCGCTCCCAAGCCTTCTGATATCAGACGTAATGGAACCATAGTCCTGTCGTCCCCGGATATGTACGGCGCAACGTCATTCATGTAAGCGACGCCGTTCTTAGTGTAAGTTTTACTGTCAATCGTCAGACGGATAATTATGGCGTAAGCTGGCGCCTCTGTTACCCATGCCTCAGGCGGGGCAGCGGGCGAGGTCCTGTAACCGCCGCCGCGCGGCGGCGTCACCGGTTCCTCCGGCGGAGTTACGTCTTCAGACGTAATGTCTTCATATGTGATCTCTTGAACGTCAGAAACAACAAAATGGATATTGTCAAAATAAATAACAGATTCAAGGAAAAACGATTGGTCGTCGGGAGGAATTGAGTTCACCCACAAGCCAACCTTTGTTACTTTAGAGGGATCAAACGTTCCGTTGTTCTTTCCCGCAAACGCGGCAAAAGGTATGGTTACGATCTTATCGCCGGTGGTTGAGGCAAAGTCACGAAGATCGACTTCAAAGTCCTCGCCGTTGGACGTTACCTGAACGACAAGTTTCTGGCTTTTGCCATCAGGCTTAATCCAAAGCCGCAGCGCGTTATATTCCGAAACGTCTTCGGAATACGAGATTGTTCTTCCGGTATACCCTTCCGGAGGCGCTGACAGGAAATAACTAAACTTCATGCCAAAGTCGTTTATTTCTTTTTCCGTTTCCGTAAGCGTTATCGTATTACCGCAGTTCGCCCCTGAATTAGCCGCCCAAGCCGCCTGCAACTGAGCGTCGTTTCCATTATACAATTCAAAATCGTCAACAACGCCCTTGGGTTTCACAGGCTTCTCGCCGAAGACCACATGAACGGTATTGAGCGTCGCGCCGCTGGAAACTAATGAAACGGTTCCCGCCCCGCTGAATAAGGACAACTGTCCTTCCGATAAAATCGCCTCGTAGTATCCGCTGTCTGAAAGCGCGGCGGCGATAGTCAGAGATCTTCCGTTTTCATCCGAGAGAATAAAGGAAACATCGGAAACAGAATTTTTGACAGCCGCAATCATTGTAATACCGTCGGTCAGATATACTCCGTCAACTGGCGATAGAATGTATCCGGATTCACTCGTATCCGGCGCGACGCTCGGAGGCGTGATGCTTAACGCTTCTGTCAGATTTGTCCCGTCCGCGAAGATCGATCTCGGATCGTTATAAAAGTCAATAAAATCGTTCGCCATTTCATGGCCTTTTGTCTCGTCTATCCTATAGGTCATATCGAAATTTCCTGTGTCAAAATCCGCCCAAGCCAGCATATAAGAGAGATTGCTCTCGGAAACGACCTCAAGAACGTCATTAAACCAAGTGAGATTTTTATTGCCTGTTTCAGCGATACAGCCCCAGTTTACGCCGTCGCCGAGGGTTGTTCCCGTTATAATCCCTGTTTCCGAAACCAACCCGGGTTTATTGTGAGCTTGCGCAATCTGATCCACCAGTTTAACAGTATCAGTGAATGGCCCGTTGATCCACGTTTTGGAATCTTGTTCGGTACTTTGACCGTTTTGATAGTAATCGAAGGCGATGATATCAATGTAGCCGTCGCCCGGATATCTGGACTCATAATCCGCGGTGTCTGAAAACGGCCCGTTTGGCGAATATACGTAAAGGAAATTATGAACGCCTTTTGACTTGATATAATCCACCAGATAGCGATAGACGGCCTTGTAATTCTCCGGCGTACACCCCGCCGCGCCCCACCAGAACCATCCGCCGTTGTTTTCATGGAATGGCCGGAATAGGACAGGCGTATCATTCGCTTGCAGAATAAGCGCGTAGCGTACGATTATATCCAGATAGGAGGTGAATATCTCATTCAAATCGCCTCCAGGCAATATCCTCTGCATGACATTCCCAGACAAGTCATTGGGGGAGTAACCGGAAAAATCCCATGACCCGTCGGCTTGCTGACCTCTGCTCTGAATAATGGAGAAGTTCGGCATATGCGTCGAGAGAGTGATGATTGCGCCCGCCGCCGCGGCGTCGATACTGACATTAGCGGAACCAATGACTGGATCGGCGTCATAAAGAGGATCGTTTGAGCTGATCTTACCTGGATATTCGTCGCCTATCAGCGACAAAGAATCGATGCCCGCGACGCCCGCTATAGAACCTGTCAAGTCTTTCGAATCGGAGTATGTAGAACCTTCAAAAGTCCCCCCCGCTTTGTGGTGCGTATCGTTTTGATGACCGAAAATAACCTTATCGGTGAGCCCGACCGCGCTTAAGTAGGCAAGGAGATTTTTCGTTTCGTCTGTCGCGTCCGTGTCCGCGACCGAAACGCTTGAAGGAACGGTTAACTGGTTTACGTCAATTGGAGTCTGCCCTTCCGGCGTCCGCGTTATATCAACGCCAGCGCCGTCGCCTTCTTTCTGACCGATCGTCACGTTGTCTATATATACGGGACCTTGATAGTCAGTGTTAGAACCCACGATGCTCAGCATTAAATGATCGGCGGTTGTGTTTGAGGCCGCAAAAGATATGACCACGGGCACTTTGATAAATCCATTGGCTAATTGTTCTCCTTCCTTGGAAATTTGACCGTTGCCGCTCGCCGAATCCGAAAAATATACCTTGGATTGAAAACTTCCTGTCGTCATGAGGCTCGGATTGTAATAGAAGTCATATGAAATCTGATTGTGGCCCGTGAGATCGAAAGGATCGAAGTAACTGTACATTTTCGCTTCGCTCCATCCTTCCGCGCTGTCATTGGAAAAATCGACGTTAAAGCATAAAACGCCGCTGTCAAATGTTGAGTTGTCATGGGATACGGAAGACTCGCCTGTATACGCGTAGGCTCTGTCGTCTTCGTTGATGGTCCAGCCGTCTACGTTATCGTCGAAAGTCCAGGTTTTACTCTCAACATCTGCGGGAGGTTCGGAAACGGGCTCGCCGTTTGTCAATCTAATATTCGTGATGGAAATATCGCCGGAGTAATCCGAGCGAGTCCCGGCGACCTTGAACGAAATGGCCCGAAGGCCGCTTTTATCGACCTGGAAAGCGGCTGTTACGCTCGCCTTGCCGTCGGTAAAGGAACTCTCCGTCAATTCGGGTATGTCGCCGCTTTGATCCCATGACCATTCATCGCCGAACCGCAATACGCTTAACGGCCGGATAGATCCTGAAAAAGCCTGGTTTGTGATAATCACGTCATACGTGAGAACAGCGCCCGGATATATCGCGTCAGCGTATGACACACTAACATCCATGACCTCATCCACCGGTTCGTGCCAATCCTCGGCGGGATCAAAAGTACGGTTAAAAATTACGGTATCGTCGCCGACGTAAACAGCATCATCCGCCGCGAACACGGCTGACGGATAGATAGATGCTGACGTCATGCATAAAATCAGTACAAAACTGATGACTTTTTTGATATTTGTCATATGCGTCTTCACACCCATTCCCTTTCTTCATCCTTTCACGGCTCCGTTTGTGAGCCCCGCGTAGATCTGTTTCTGACATAAAATAAAGACAATTAACGCCGGAATTATTGTGATGATTACACCAGCGCATATAAAATTATACTGGTTTCCCAACGGGCCAGTAAAAGTATACAGGGACGTCGCGACTACCTGCAGACGATTCTTATCCTGAAGATAAAGGTTCGCCATGTAATACTCGTTGTATGTGCC
>JAISZF010000095.1 GCA_031269415.1 Clostridiales bacterium | reverse complement strand
TCTATTGGTCAATGACAAGATTTTTAATCTTATGAAAGACGGAGCCTTGTTTATCAACAGCGCACGTGGCTGGCTGGTTGACGAGCAAGCGCTTGTCAGACATTTGGAAATTGGCCGCATCAGAGCGATATTGGATGTTTATGAGCATGAACCTCTCAAAGCTGGTGATAAACTGGTTTCAGCACCTAATGTTATTTTGTCCCCCCACGCGGGCATGGGTAGTTTCATACATGAGTACGCGAGAGTAATGATTAACGAAATAGATAGATTTTTAGCTGGGAAAGAACCACGCTATGAAATAAACGCTGATCGTTGGGCCAGAATGACAGATGAAAGCCTGACAGGATAACAAAACAAACAAAAAAAGTAGGAGGAACGAATTTTGTTCCTTCTACTTCTTTATTATTATATTTTCTCTGGATTAATACTTAACAACCGCCGCAAGAAACTCATCCCTGGCTTTCGCTTCTATTACGTTATCCGAAACCAGCTTATCAATAAGCATTGAATTGGTACCCTTCATCTTTGTCATCAGCGCGTTTGTCATAGCGGTCACCGCGTCGGCGCGCAGGAACGAGCCGGCGCTTAAATTCTGCCTTTCCGCGGCGGTATACAGTCCTACCTCAACCGCTTTATTCAAAGCCTGCGCGTACTGGAAATCCCCGTTTCTCTCCTGATAATCCAGAACTCGCAGCAGGAAAGCGGTGAATTCCTGATATGTAACGGGAGAGTTGGAGTCAAGCAGGGTATGATCTCTATTAACGCCCACAGTAATGCCCTGATTAAAGGCATAGGCAGCAATCCTGTCGCCCCACGCCGGTACGTCCCTAAACGGGTTAACGCCGGTATAGCTGTTCGCGGCTGCTTCCTTACCAAGCAGCCGGATAACCAGCGTCAACGATTCCAGCCTGGTCAGTGAGCGATCCAGCTCAAATCTGGGGTTACCATTTATGTCATTACCCGTTCCCACAAATAAATTCAGCTTATACAATTCAGACGCCAGATCTTCGGCATTTTCCAGAGTCGCCGCTCTTTTGTTTATTGGACTTTCAACCCTATTCAAGCTCGCCAGATATTCCTCCGTGGGCGGCTCGGCGGGTTTTGTGCGGAATAAGGGCGCGGTTATCCTCGTGTCAACAGGAGGAGGCGTAACAATCGGAGGTTCCGGCGGATTATCCTCGTCCGGCAGAAAATCCACTGTAATCGGCGCGTTAGACTCGCCTAAGACAATCTCCGTACCCATTGTCGCGCCATCAGAATCCTGAATGATCAGTTGATACGAACCAACTGGCAACCATACCTGAAGCTTCCCGTTTATGTCTGTTTCGCCTTGATAACCGTCAAAATCATCCACAGTCACGGTGTATAAACCGGCTGGAGAAACAGTGAGATCCAACGGGTATACATCTTGGCTCAGGATATTTACCTGCTTTTGCGCGCTGATAGCGGCGCCGCTGGCTATGTACAAGAATTCAGTCGAAATGTCCAGCGCGCCTCCCGTGGCGTTTATTTCGCCCGGCCCGGTGAGAAACAACCCGTTGGTCATCACGCCGGAGTCCGCGGGAACGCCTGAACTCTGGCTGCCGATAAAGTCGGCGGCGCCTCCGTTGATATAAACAACGCCCGCGATAGCGCCCGCGGCTCCGAAACCGGGGCTTTCGCCGCTCTTTGAAACCACGTGCCCGGCTGTGACCGCCAGGCCGCCGCTGGCGTATACGGCGGAACCGGCGTAGTCGTCCCCGTAACCGCCTGTTAAATCCACGCTCAGACCGCCGCTGAAAGTGAGACTCTGAGAGGCGGAGTAGATCGCGTAATGCCCTATCGACAGGGAATAAACAGTTCCGCCGTCCTCGAAATCATCGACTAACGTACCCGAATTCACCTTCAGCGAAGAAGCCGCGCCGCCGTTAATATCAAAGGGCTTTTCAGTATTTATAACGATACCCTCTGCCGCCGCGTACGAACCGGCAGGCTCTATTACAAAGTCGCCGTTAACCGTGAGCGAGCCTCCCCTGGTCAGATACACGCCCATATCCGAACTGTTCTTGATCGTTAAGTCCACAATGGTCAGCGTCAGATCGTCGGCTGAGTCTTCTGTCCAAATGGCCGTATTCCATCCCGTCGATAATTGTGTAAGGGAATAGCCGTTTCCGTTGATGGTAAGCGTATCCACGCCGGCGGCGATTTCTATCGAGCCTTCGACGTCCTCCGTCAGGTTGATGACGCTCACTTCGCTCTCCACGCGATACAATGAATCCTCTTGAGCGATAAAATCGCTCTGACCCAGATCCGCGGTCGCGGCGTCGGCCGTCGGCGCCCGCAGAAAAGCGGCCGATATCGCCATCAGCGCCGCCGCGCAAAGCGCTTTATGTTTCTTCAGCATTCCTAACATCTCCCCTCAATTTCTATATTTTCTACCAGATTATTATAATATAAAATTCCTATTTTGTCGATATTAATCAGAAATAAAATATTAATGATAATTATTGTCAATTTATCTGCGGATAATCAGCGCGCTTCCTCTCCTGAATAAGCTCGTAGAGCTTCTCCATGGCTTCACTCAATCCGCCTGTCTCATTAATAAGATTCTCTCTGACCGCCTCCTCGCCAATCAGGATAGAGCCTATGTCCATGGCCATTGTGGATGTATCCATCATGAGGGCCTTTAACCGTTCTTTTTCTATATCCGAATTGCTGACGATGAAGTCCGACACGCGTTCCTGCATCTTGTTGAAATAATCATATGTCTGCGGAGCGCCGACCACAGTGCCGTTCATGCGCACCGGGTGGATAGTCATGGCAGCCGAGGGTGCGATAAATGAATAATTCGCCGAAACAGCCAAAGGCACGCCGATCGAATGCCCTCCCCCGATCACCAAAGATACGGTAGGCTTGCCGAAATGCGAAATCAGCTCGGCTATGGCCAACCCCGCCTCCACGTCGCCCCCGACGGTGTTCAGCAATACCAGCATCCCGTCTACCTCTACGTTCTCCGCCGCCATAAAGAGCTGAGGGATAACATGTTCGTATTTTGTGGTTTTATTCTGGGGAGGCAGTATCATGTGCCCCTCTATCTGTCCGACAATACTGAGAAACTGAACATTGCCCCGCGGATTCTTGATCGGTCCGAGTGACGGAGTCCCATATTCCTTTACGGGGTCCGGCTGTACGGCGCATGGAACAAGCTGCGGGGCGACGTCCGGCGATTCTTTATTGGGGTTTATTTCCTGACTCATGGCAATACGCTCCTGTCCGGCACGATCTTAACCGCCCGCTCACTCTCAGATACGCTAAAACCGCGGCAGCGTGTATGGCGCAGATTATTCCCAGCGTCACAAAGCTGAAACCGTCATTGGTGTTTGGATTACTCTTATCCCCCATGCTTCTCTTCCAGGGATTGGCTTCTTTTATATGATTCTCCGTAAGCTCCGCGAACGCCTCGCGCGCGATGGGCTCTTCGGCATCCTCATATCCGCCCAAATCCTCGTCGTTTAACAGACCTGTATATGAAAATTCGTTGTCCGCCACAACCGCGCCCTCAGATTCGATTGTCAGAAAATTTGATATGAAATCTGAAGTCAGCATGTCCGGGAAATCGCCTTCCAATACATTATTCTTTATCAACGCGCCGCTCGCCTTCTCGCCCAATTGTATCATAGGGTACGAACGCCGTCCGGAACCGGCGGTAAATACGTTGCCGTCAATAAGGCATTGTTTTGCGGCGGCCTGGCTTATGATGCCCGCGCAGTTTTCACCGATGGCAAACTCATTGCCGCGGATTTCCAGGTTATCGCCTAAAAAATGTATTATTCCGCTGCTCGCGGAGGAATACGCGTTTACAAATTTGATACCTTCTATCACGACTCCTCCGCTCCAAACGGCCAAGATATACTCCGTATCCCGCGGTTTATCGCCGCAGTCCTCCGCATCGCCTCCAAAATACCGTAGCGTTACCTTACCGCCGCCGTCTAACGTGATTGGACGCGTTACGCTTAACCCTGAAACCGTATACGTTCCTTCGGGAATCAGGCATGTTTCACCCACAATGGCGGCGTCTATCAAACCTTGTATCATTTGAGTATCCGATTGCTCAACATTCCCTTTACTAGCGGCGTAAGCTGTTGTGCCGAACAAAGACGCGCTTAGAAATAGACTGATTCGTAACACACTATATATCTTTCCTTTCATAACGGTCTGCCTCCAATTCGTTTAATTAGTTTGTATTATTACCCAAAATATCTTTTATATGTCCTTTTTTTCAAAAAATAGAATCAACCTATTGACACCTGTAATTTGATAAAATATACTTTTTTACGACAGAGACTAGGCTTCAGGCGATCAGGGTGGGGATCGGTTTGTTCGGAAAAAAGCTTTACATCTTTATGGGCGCGGATGTGTGGCGCTGCCTGCTGACCGACGGGAAACGCAGAATACGGGAGCTGAGTTTTACCGCGGACCCGGAAGAAATCCTCCGAGGTTTCTTAAGAGGCGTTTATGTGAAAAAAGCGTCGGTTGTATTGTCGTCCGAATGCGTGATCGCGCGCTTCGCGCGGCTGCCTCAAATGAAAGGGCGTGAACTGAAAAAAGCGTCCGCGTTTTTGTACGAGGGGAATTTTCCTGTTGATAAGGATAAGTATGTCTTTGGGTACAGAATTGTCGGAAGGCTTTTGGATAAATACAGTCTGGTTCTGGCGGCGCTGCCGATAGACGCGGCCAATGGCGTTACCGATTTCTTCGATAAAATGGGCATACGGATCGAAAAGTTATGGTTATTTGAAGACACGGGCGGGATGCTTCTTTCGGATTTTATCTCAATCCTGGTTTTCGTCAGGCAGGAAACCACATGGCGCGTGATATGGATGAAGAATAAAGTGCCGCTGGATATATGGAGGATCTCCACGCCCGCGGATATAAACGCGCTCTTCGCGGAGCTGGACTACGGTGAAACGATAGACGACGGGCTGTTTTACAGCAAGCCTGAGGATTGGATCGTAAGCGCGTGTGAGGAATACGGTCTTGCGATTTCGGAAGCGTTGGATCCTCTGGACTTATTCGAGGGACACGCCGAATCGTTTAATATGCTCCCTTCAGACTATAAACGCGCGCTCGCGGTAAGGCGGGCGCTTATTATCAGCGCCGCGATCCTGATTCTGCTGGCTGTTTCCGCGTTTGCCGGAAGCGCGCGGCTGAACGCCCAAACAGCGGAGATGCTGCCGAGAAACGCCGAATTGACCGCGCGGATACGCTCGCTCAACGAAACGGCGGGCGGCAGCCTGGCCGAACTGCCCGCGGAACTGGAAGCTCAGCCTTATGAATACGGGAGCATACTGAAATATCTGACGGATCGGCTTCCTCCCGGCGCGTTTGCCTTGAGGGTCTCCGCTGCGGACGGTTTTATAACTCTGACCGTCAGCGCGAACGGCGGGGAGTGGCTGAATGAATATATAGACGACTGCCGGTCAGGATTGGGAGTGAGTATCCGAACCTCAAGAATTGCCCAGGGAAATGACGTTACGGAAATAGATCTGCAAATTGAGGTGATACGTTGAATCGATTTTTACTGTGGGGATCCGTTGCCGCCACAGCCTGTCTATGCTGTTTCAGCCTCGGGAATTTATCGTTGAGTTTTAACGAATACAGAAGCCTCCGCGACGATATTACGCGGCAATTGGACCTGATAAGCGAACTGAGCGCCGCGTTGAGCGGGCAAACAGAGAAATCGGAAATACTCAGCTCATTGGAAACGGTAAACCAATTCAGCGAGCAAACAACCGAGTGGAATCTTATTGAACAGCGTATGCTGTCTGAAAAGATCGGTGATGTTTTAAGCGATTGGGAAGAGTGGCGCATAGAAGCCGTATGTTCGGGTTCACTTAGCGACATATACGGTTTTATTGAGTTGCTGGAAACCAACGCGGCTTATCACGCTCTGAATTTTACTGTCGACGCAACCAGCGCGGGGATATACGACCTGAATATCGACATCCTCTTTTACGCGCGTCATGAATAACGGGGAAAGCGGGATGAGCCTGGCGGAAGCCTTGGTTACGCTGGCGCTGCTGTGTATCTTTGCCGTGCCCGCCTTTAATTGGCTCAGGCAGTCGACAGAGAACTATGTACGCGCCTGTGCCGCGTATAAGACGGATTTAGTGTTAAACGGCCTGCTTGCGGAAGCGAAGAATGCCGTTGACGACAGCGAGGCTTTGGAAAACGCCATTGTTCTTTCCCGCTATGAGGATTATGAATGGGTAATTATAGTCGAAGACTTTCAATCAGGGGAGCTGGAGCGATTCGAATATCCGGCATCTAATAGCGTCGAATTAACCGGAGCGTCCATATCCGGCGAAACCGGTAATTTCACCGGATTGATAACCGCAGCGGTTAAAGACATCGCGACCGGCGTAATAAAAATCAGGGGCATGCCGTTTTGAGGTGACATATGTATAGAGGCTCCGCGTACGCTTCATTTCTAACCATAATGACCGCCGTTTTCCTGCTGATTACGGCTCAGCTTTCCATCACCTCGGCCGAACTGCGCGTCAGCCGTATGAACGAGCGGTACAGCGGACTGTATGACATTGGCGTTTCGGCGGCGGAAGCGCAAGTCAAAGCGATTAGCGCCGAATTATTTGAGAACCAAGAAGAAATTTTACAGGAATATATGCTTACACCTGATTGGCCCGGTCAAGACGTGGTAAGCGGCGAAGCGTTGACGCTCGCGGGCGATGAGTTTCGCGACTGGTATCAGGCGAAAGTGAAAACCTATGTAAACGCGGCGGCGGATGTCAAAACGGATTTAACGCATGAGTCCGGCGTGAATATAGCCATCCTTGTGAAGTATCGCGCGGTCGGAACCGCGTTCGGCATAACCGTTACAAACAAAAGTACGAGGCCTGTTGTAAAGAATATGGCTGATAATACCGTAAATATTGAGTGTATAATCAAATGGAACTCAGCTTCCCCTGTTTACTCGCTGACACCGCTTTTTGATGTGGAGACGGAACCTCTCGACGGCAAAGACATATACGATTTCAGCATTGAACGTGATCCCGACTATAAACCGGT
>JAISZF010000169.1 GCA_031269415.1 Clostridiales bacterium | reverse complement strand
AAACGCGCTCCATTTTTCTTTGAGGTGATGGATCGGGAAAACCTTATCCGTGGTATCCGTAGCCTGCACGCCGTTGTAATCAAGGATCGCGCATAGATTATCAGCCTTGTAAGCGCAAGCCGCCATCGCCGCTTCCCATATCTGGCCTTCGGCCAGCTCGCCGTCGCCCAGAATAGTATAAACGCGCGAGTCGCTGTTATCAATCCTAAGCCCCAGCGCCATTCCTAATGATACGGACAACCCTTGCCCCAGTGAACCCGTTACCGCCTCAATGCCGGGCGTCAGATCCATATCCGGGTGCCCCTGCAGAATACCGTCAATCGTTTTGACCTTCGCCAGTTCACTCCGGTCTACGTATCCCAACTCCACAAAACACGCGTACTGCGCGAGCACAGCATGGCCTTTGCTGAAAACGCATCTGTCCCTGCGCGGATCCTTTGGATCGGCGTAAACGTTCATATGTTTGAAATATAAAGCCGCGGTAATATCCGCGGCTGAGCAGCTCCCTCCTAAATGCCCTATTTTGCCAGCGGGGAGCATTTCCAGGATATCCGCTCGAATATCGATCGCTCTTTTTCGTACTGTTTGCGGGTCGTTCATAGGTTCAGTTCTTCCTTTCAGGATGTGTTAATTGTTTACGGGAATGCTGTTGTAGTATAATTCATCAGGACACATATCAATCCCGCCAACCCATTCAAGCGATATAGGACTGATTTTAACTGAGTTGAATGGTTTGTTTCCAGCAATGGCAATCTGTCTCAATCTCGCTTTCACGCTATCGGGGCTTGTCATACAACATCACCAAAATACAGAATTTAAAATTTTATCTTATGTTTTTTAAAACGGTTTCATTGTACACAGATCATATGTTATTGTCAATTACTTGCGTAAGCGGCTTTCTTATGCTATCCTGTTTATCAATATGAAAATATTGGAGGCAAAAATGGAGGCGGAGAAGAAGGCTATTTTCAGCGGTATGCAGCCTACCGGAATGCCGCATCTGGGCAATTATCTCGGCGCTTTGAAGAATTGGGTCGCGCTTCAGGATGAATACCGCTGCGTGTATTGTATTGTGGATATGCATTCTTTAACGGTACGTCAGGATCCCGCCGTTCTGCGCAGGCGTTCCCGTGAACTGCTGCAAATGTACATCGCCATGGGTTTGGATCCTGAAAAGGCGATCATATATTTCCAGTCGCACGTATCCGGTCACGCGGAATTGGCATGGATACTCAACTGCTTTACGTATATGGGCGAGCTTGGCCGAATGACACAGTTTAAGGAGAAATCACAGAAAAACTCCGACAATATTAACGCGGGCCTATTCACCTACCCTGTTTTAATGGCGGCGGATATCCTGTTATATAACGCGGATCTGGTACCCATTGGCGACGATCAGAGACAGCATATGGAACTCTGCAGGAACATTGCCTTACGGTTCAATAATATATACGGTGACGTATTCACAGTACCCGAACCTTATCTCCCTAAAATCGGCGCACGTATTATGGGGCTCGCAGAACCCGAACGGAAGATGTCCAAATCAGACGGCGCCAATGAGAACAACCTCATATATCTGCTGGACAAACCTGAGTTGATAATGAAAAAGTTTAAGAGCGCCGTCACGGATTCAGGCAATGAGGTGAAATACTCGTCCGATAAGCCGGGCATATCGAATCTGCTCGTTATATATTCCGCCGCGACAGGCGTGGATATAAGTCAGGCGGAAAACGAATTTGAGGGTAAGGGCTACGGTTTTTTCAAGCAGGCCGTGGGCGAGGCGGTTATTGAGTTTATCAAACCGATTCAGCGGCGTTTTGAAGAGCTGAATAAGGATAAAGACTATGTGGACGCAATTATTCGAGCGAATGGCGAAAAGGCAAACGCCATTGCCAGCCGTGTGCTGCGCAAGGTTAAGAAGAAGGTCGGGTTCCCGGCTGTTTAATGCCTCGGTGGGGCGGCTGACCAATCGCCGTCCTTCCATGGGATATTTTCTATCATGTAATGAAGGGATTTTTCATGCAATCAAGGAGCATTACCAAGCGCATAGCTGTTTCGGGCGTTATCGCCGCCTTATATGTCGCCTTAACATTAGGCTTAGCGCCTATAAGCTACGAAGCCGTGCAGTTTCGCGTTTCTGAAATCCTGAACCTGATGGCGTTTATTGATCCGGTTTACGGGATAGGAGTTGTTTTAGGCTGTTTTATCGCGAATCTCTTCTCTCCGTTCGGGCTGCCCGATATCATCTTCGGCACCTTGGCGACGGCTGTCGCCGTATTCGCGATAACACGCACAAAGAACTTATTTGTCGCTTCCCTGTGGCCCATGTTCGCGAACGTGATCGTGGCCATAGAGCTGACATACATATTACACACGCCCATCTGGTATAATATAATTACTGTTTGGATCGGCGAGTTCGTTGTGGTCACCTGCGTCGGTTTCCCTATTTTCAGGATGATAACGCGGGACAGGCGCATTATGGAATTGCTGGAGCCACGGAAGGATACAAGCAAGTAATGGGGTGTTAATGTGGAGGTAGTAAACTGTCCCCGCTGCGGTAAGGTATTTACACGGATCAAAAATCCTATCTGCCCGGCGTGCGAAAAAGAGGAAGAACTGATATTTCAGTCAGTAAAGGAATATATAGATGAGCATTCGGAATCCACACTCAGCGAATTGTCGGAGGGTACAGGCGTCAGCCCGAAAAAGATCCTGCGTTACATCCGGGAGGGACGTTTGGAGATATCCAGCGGCATGCGCGGGGACGTGCGCTGCGAAGTATGCGGCGGCCCTGTTTCACATGGCCGTTACTGCGACGCGTGTAAGATTAAAATGAATCAGAATATTACGGATATGTTCTCCAAGGACTCCAGGGAACGCAAAGAAAGCAACACAATGCATATCGCGAAAAATAACAGAAAATAAAGTTTCACACCGGTTATTCAGCATGTCTGAATTTTCGGTGTTATTTTTTTTACCTGCCGCATATATCTAGTCCCAAAGGGAGTATAGCTTAGGGGTTGGGTGTATGGTAGAACATAAAAACCTGAAGATTATCTGCGCCGTCGCCGCGATTATTATTTGTGTCGCCGCCGGCGGTCTGCATTACATGACGCGGATACTGCGCGTCAGCGAAACCGACATTATCGCGTTCGCGGACAAGACGGGTATAAATCCGCGTCGCGAACGCGCGATCCTGCGGTCGGTTTTGCTGAACACGGGGCAGTGGCGCGATTGGGGAAGCATGGATAAGGCAAATGTCGGC
>JAISZF010000215.1 GCA_031269415.1 Clostridiales bacterium | reverse complement strand
GTTTTGACAGACGCGATCCGCCTTGCTTTAATAGGAAGGAAGGCGATTTATAATGGGATATATGCCTGTCATTGGACTGGAAATCCACGCCGAACTCATGACACGGACCAAAGTTTTTTGCAGCTGCGAGACAGGTTTCGGAAGCGAACGGAACAGCCATGTTTGTCCCGTTTGCCTGGGTATGCCGGGCGCACTTCCCGTATTAAATCAAAAAGCCGTGGAACTGGCCGTTTCCGCAGGGCTTCTGCTGGGTTGTGAAATAACGCGAACCACCCGTTGGGATAGAAAAAATTATTTTTATCCCGATTTGACCAAGGCCTATCAGATTTCCCAGTTGTACGCGCCGCTCTGCCTGGGCGGCGGTTTGGAGATAAACGGGCGGTTTATCCGGCTTAACCGCATACATCTGGAGGAGGACGCGGGAAAACTGGTGCATGAGCGCAATGTAAGCATCCTGGATTATAACCGCGCGGGCGTGCCGCTCATAGAGATCGTTACGGAACCGGATATCCGCTCGTCGGACGAGGCGGTGGAATTCGTGGAGCGCATTCGCCGGAATCTGGTATACGGCGATATATGCGACGGTAAGATGGAACAGGGCAGTTTGCGCGTGGACGCCAACATTTCGGTCATGCCGGAGGGTTCCGACGTCTACGGTACCCGCTCGGAGATAAAGAATATCAACAGCTTCCGGTTTATAAAGCGCGCTATTGAATTTGAAATAGAACGGCAAATCGGCGTATTGGAAAACAAAGGCCGCGTCATTCAGGAAACGCGGCGTTACGACGAGGCTTCCGGCGAAACCTTCTCCATGCGCAGTAAAGAGGACGCGCATGATTACCGCTATTTCCCCGATCCGGATATTCTGCCATTATTTATATCGGATGAGGATATTGCGGCCATACGGGAGAAACTGCCGGAACCGCCGCACATCCGTTTCCTCAGATATACGGACTCGTATGGCCTGTCCGCCAAAGACGCGGAAACAATATTATCTGAACGCTTTACAGCGGATTTTTTTGACGCGGCTGTTAAAAACGGCGCTGACCCTAAAGCGGCGTCCAACGCCGTAAGAGGCGAATTACTGCGCTGTGTGCGCGAATCCGGCGGCAATGAGATACCTATTGGAGCCGAGGATTTTACAAAAGCGCTGGTTCTGGCCGCGAAGAACGCGATTACGCAAGAGGGCCTAAAGACCGCACTGTCGTATATGTTTTTCAATCGCGCCGACCTGGATACCGCGGTAAAAGTCAATAATCTGTTGGTGTCTGAGGACGCCGGACTCATCGGAACGGTTATATCCGAGGTCTTAGCCGCCTCACCCGACATTGTGAGCAAATATAAAGACGGTAATCAAAGGGTATTTTCCTATTTATTCGGTCAATGCGTGAAGCGGCTGAAGGGCAAAGCCCTGCCCGCGACTATTGACGCTGAATTGAAAAAGGGGCTGAGCGAACTTTGAACCCATACAGAACCCACAACTGCGGCGAGCTTCGCCCATCCCACGCCAACCGGGAAGTACGGCTGGCCGGATGGGTCGATACCATCCGTGATCACGGCGGCGTGCTGTTTATAGACCTACGCGATCATTACGGCGTTACTCAGATAGTACTCAATACCCCGATCAAAGAGTTGAGCAGGGAAACCGTCATATCCGTAAGCGGTCTTTTGCGGGAGAGAGAGCCAAATACCGTTGACCCGCTGATTGAAACGGGTGAAGTGGAGGTAAAAGCCGAGGAGATAACCATATTGAGCCGCCCGCTGCGTCCTATTCCCTTTGAAATCGGCGGCTCGCTGGAAACCCGCGAGGAGGTGCGGCTTAAATACCGTTTTTTAGACCTGCGCAACCCCGCCGTGCATCAGAATATAGTGCTGCGTTCCAAGGTTATCAGTTTTTTGCGCGCGCAGATGGAACGTATGGGTTTTATGGAGATTCAGACACCTATCCTCACATCGTCGTCTCCTGAGGGCGCGCGCGATTATCTGGTACCCAGCCGCAAATTCAAGGGCCGATTTTACGCCCTGCCGCAAGCCCCGCAGATATTCAAGCAATTACTGATGACTTCCGGTTTCGATAAGTATTTTCAAATAGCGCCCTGCTTCCGCGACGAGGACGCGCGCGCGGATCGAGCGCCGGGCGAATTCTATCAACTGGACTTCGAGATGGCGTTCGCCACGCAGGAGGAGGTATTGTCCGTAGCGGAGAAGGCGCTATATCACACATTCACCGAGTTCGGCGAGGATCGCGCCGTAACTCCCCTTCCCTTCCCCAGGCTGACATACGAGGAAAGCATACGGAAATACGGTACGGATAAACCGGATCTCCGCAATCCGCTCATCATCTCCGATCTGACGGATTTTTTCTCAGATGTGAATTTCGCGCCGTTTAAAGGCAGGCCGGTGAGGGGCATTGCCGCTCCGGGCTCCGCGTCAAAGCCCAGATCCTTCTTTGACCGTATGCTGGAATACGCGACGTCCATCGGCATGAAGGGATTGGGTTATATCTCGGTCCATGAGGATATGTCCCTCAAAGGCCCTATAGTAAAATTTCTATCGGAAGACAAACAGCGGGAAATGCTGAGTCGGCTGGATCTGAAACCGGACGACACGCTTTTTTTTATCTCGGATAAACCCGGAGCCGTCGATAAGTTGGCGGGGCAGCTCCGTTCCGAATTGGGTTCGCGCCTGGATCTTATAGACAATAGCGCGTTCGGGTTCTGTTTTATCGTTGACTTCCCCATGTACGGGATAAACGGGGACAGCGGAGAAACGGAATTTACGCACAACCCGTTCTCCATGCCCCAGGGCGGACTGGAAGCCCTTGAAACGAGGGAACCGCTGGAGATTCTGGCGTATCAGTACGATGTGGTTTGCAACGGCGTGGAGCTGTCTTCGGGTGCGGTGCGGAATCACAGGCCGGATATTATGATTAAAGCGTTTGAGATTGCCGGCTATACCAAAGCCGATATAGAAAATAAATTCCCGGCTCTGTTTGAGGC
>JAISZF010000203.1 GCA_031269415.1 Clostridiales bacterium | reverse complement strand
TTTGGAAGATCAGCGTCGACAGCTCGTCGAATACCGGTCGGCTGAGATCCAGCATGTTAACGGATTCGAAGGTGCGCGCGATTAGATGGTTTATAAGTGGTATAGAAACAAGGAACGCCAACAGCATGATAATAACGCCGCAAACTCTAAGGTCATACGACAGCCCCGCGGCTAAAAGAAATAAAAAAACGGACGCGCCGGTCAGCGCGAGCGCGTAGATCAATAACAGCCGTTTCATGAAACAGCCGCTTTATATCCGACGCCGCGTACGGTTCGGATGAGTTCGCCGCACTCCCCCAATTTATTGCGCAAGGTTAAGACGTGAGTGTCCACAGTCCGCGTTTCCCCCTCGAAATCAAAATCCCATACCGCCGAAAGTATTTGATCCCGCGAAAGGACTATGCCCTCGTTTTTTACCAGATAAGCCAATAACTCAAATTCCTTCAACGTTAGGGCGACAGGCGTATCATTAACTGTAACCAAGCGGCGGGGGACGCTGAGAAACAGAGCGCCTATTGTATACTCCCCTTTGTCGTGAGCTGTTTCAACTCGGCGCAATAAGCTTTTCACCCGGGCGATTAATTCCATCATGCCTACAGGTTTCGCAAGATAATCATCCGCGCCCATGTCCAGCCCCAGCACCTTCTCGTACTCCGAACCCTTCGCGGTCATCATCATAACGGGGAGTTTCGTTGTGGAAGGCTGTGCGCGCAGACGTTTTAATATAGCCAGGCCGTCCTCACCGGGAAGCATAATGTCCAAAATAACAAGGCAGGGCCGCTTTTCACGCAGCACCTGCCAGAAATCGGTTCCGTTCGCAAAACCCATTGCCTCAAATCCTGTGTTTTGGAGCGTGTAGATAACAAGCTCGCGGATGTTCGCGTCATCCTCCACAAGATATATCAATCAAGCGCCCCCCTCTCTCCGGTAATGGAATATACAACCCACTCCGCGATATTGGTGGCGTGATCGCCTATGCGCTCCAAATACTTGGCGATCATCATCAGATCAAGGCATTCTTCGCCATTGACTTTGTCCGCGGCGATTAACTCTGTTAGTTCATTCTTTATCTTGATAAAAAATCCGTCCACAACATCGTCATATTTTATAACATCGCGGGCTTTGGTCAAATCCGATTCCACGAAGGAATCCACGCTGTCAGTCAGCATCTTGGCGGCGGCGGCGGACATCTCGGGTATGTGACTTTCACTCTTCATCCTTTTTCCGACCAGAAACGCGGAGAGTTCCGCTATATCTTGGGCTTGATCCCCTATGCGCTCCATATCCGCGATAATGCGCTGGGCGACCATGATCTGCCGCAGATCGCCCGCCACGGGCTGTTCGCGCAGCAACAGGCGCATACAAAACGCCTCTATCTCATGCTCCTTCATATCGATCTCTTTTTCAAGAGCTATCGCTTTCTTTCTCGTGTCCGGGTCTTCGTCCAGCAGCCCCTTAATCGCGCTGGCGATAGCCTCCTCACAGAAAGCGCCCATTCGGATGAGTTCCGTATGCAACTCCTCAAGGCGCTTTTGATAACTGTCACGCATCAACCAAACCTCCCCGCGATATATTCCTCCGTGCGTTTATCCCGCGGCATGTAAAAGATATCGTCCGTAGCGCCATACTCAATCATGTCCCCTAATAAGAAAAACGCCGTCTTATCGGAGATACGAGCCGCCTGCTGCATATTATGCGTCACGATGATGATAGTATAAGTGTTTTTCAGCTCTGTCAATAAATCCTCAATCTTTGAGGTGGAGATGGGATCCAGCGCCGAGGTTGGCTCATCCATCAGCAATACCTCTGGCTCGACCGCGAGTGCCCTGGCGATGCACAGCCTTTGCTGCTGCCCTCCGGAGAGTGACAGCGCGCTTCGCTTCAGCCTGTCGGATACCTCGTTCCATATAGCGGCGTCACGCAGGGATTTTTCCACGATTTCATGCAGCCGCGCCCTGGATCGCACGCCGTGGGTGCGGGGACCGAAAGCTATGTTATCGTAGACGCTCATTGGAAACGGGTTTGGTTTCTGAAACACCATGCCAACGCGTTTGCGCAGCGCATTCACGTCCATGTTCGAGGAATACACATTTTCCCCGTCCAATGTAATCAATCCTTCGACGCGGCATCCTTCCACCAAATCGTTCATCCTGTTAAGGGATTTCAGCAACGTCGATTTCCCGCAGCCGGAAGGACCGATCAGCGCCGTGATTTCCTTTTCTCGGAATGACAGATTGATATTATTGAGCGCATGGAAGCCGCCGTAGAATAAATCAAGCGTTGATACGTCTATTTTACCCATTTCGGTCCCCCGCTAATTTTCTCGCTACCCACGCCGAAAGCGCGTTAATACCGATTACCAGGATCAACAGCACTACGGCTGTGGCGTAGGTCTGATTGATATGAAGCCCTTCACCGGACAAAACGTACATATGCACGGCGAGCGTCCGCGACGATTCAAAAACATTCCAATTGAATTCCGGTTTCGTGCCTGCCGTGTAGATAAGCGCCGCCGTTTCCCCCATTATCCTGCCTGTCGCCAGGATAATACCGGCCAGAATGCCGGGCGTCGCCGAGGGCAGCACAATCGAAAAGACAGTCCGCAGCTTACCCGCGCCCAAACCGAAACTGCCTTCCCTGAACGTGTCCGGCACCGACATAAGGGATTCCTCCGTTGTGCGCATAATCAGCGGCAGCACCATCACGGCCAGCGTAAACGCCCCGGCGATAAGAGACAGACGCCACTGGAAGAATCCGACAAACATAAGCATGCCAAACAGACCGTAAACGATTGAGGGAATGCCCGCCAATGTCTCCGCCGCGAGACGTACAGCCTTTACTAGCCGATTTCCGCGCCTGGCGTATTCCGCCAGCCATATGGCGGCGAATATCCCGAGCGGCGCTGCGATCAGCAAGGTTAAAAGGGTAATGTACACAGTATTGAGGAAAGCGGGAACCAGGGAAACATTTTCACTGGTATAGCGCGTCTGAAATAGATCCGGCGTTATATAAGGCACACCCTTTATCAGGATATATAATACCAGAAAAGCTATGAAAAGCATAGCGACCGCCGCCGCCGCGAAGGTAATCAGACGCAGGAAGAACGATAGGGGCGAGCGCCGAAGCGCCCAAAGGCTTTTCATTCCGTCCTCCCCCCTCCCTTAGCCAGAGAAAACAGTATATTAATAATCAGGATAAAGACAAACAATACGACGCCCGTCGCGATCAGGGCTTCCCTGTGGAGATCGGCGGCGTAACCCATATCCATTACTATATTGGTAGTCAAGGTGCGTATGCCCTGGAGCAGACTGGTAGGCATCTCCGTTTGATTGCCGGCTACCATGATAACCGCCATGGTTTCGCCGATAGAGCGTCCCACTCCCAGAATGATCCCCGCCATGATGCCTGATCTGGCGGCGGGCAGCACGGCGAAATACACCGATCGCTCATTGGTGGCGCCCAGCGCCAGCGCCCCCTCGTAATAGCTTTCCGGAACAGCGCGTATGGCTGTTTCCGATACATTGATTATGGTAGGCAGAATCATGAAGCCCAACAAGATAGACGCTGTCAGCATGGATTTTCCGGCGCCGAACATATACTTGAACGCCGGAACCATCACGACCAGTCCGAAAAAACCGTATATAACAGAGGGCACCCCTGCCATCAGCGATACGGCGGATTGCAGGAAATCATGCAATCGCTTGGGGCAGAAGCGGGCCATGAACACCGCTGTCAGAACGCCTATCGGTACGCCCGTTACTATCGCGCCCGCCGTCGCGTACACGCTGCCGAGTATCATGGGGGCGATGCCGTAAAGCCCGCTTCCCGGTCTCCATTGCGTGCCCGCTAGGAATGAGAGCGGGCCGATCTTCCCAAACGCGGGCAAACCGTTCACAAAGAGAAACAGGCATA
>JAISZF010000153.1 GCA_031269415.1 Clostridiales bacterium | reverse complement strand
ACGCTCCCAACCTGTTAATCATTGTGTCATAGACGCTGTTTATCGTGCTGACAAGTTTAGCGGACGCCTGATACAACTGCTGGTTCTTTATCATATCAACCATTTCCTCGTTTATATCGACGCCTGAAACATCTATGCGCTGATTGTCTATTGCCGTCAGCAGATCGCCGTAGCCGGACTCAAAGTCGCGCGCCTGCCTGGCGTCTATGCCTAATTCAGAATGCAGAGCGGTAACAAAGTCGTTCAGCTTGCCTTCCCTGAATAACGACGAGTTGCTGTTTATCACCGCGAATCCCTTTGTCACTTCATACGCGCTCTCACCACGCGTCGGGTCGGACGCGCAGTTAAGGCGTCTGGGATCTTGGATCAGCGTCTTATTTGCCTTTACGTTAAAAGCGTTCATACGATCGTAAAAGTCCGTCGGCAGCGTTCCCTCGCTCGCGCCACCCTCGTAAGTAAAGAGCAGCGTGCCCAACCGATTCCCGTTTAAGTCATAGCCGTTGGCATGGCCTATGGTGTCCGGAATGCTTGTGCCGTCGGCATACGCGCCTTGATCAACGGCAAGCGAAAGGTTCCTTACGAATGTATTCAGTTTTTCCAGATAATACGGTATACCCTTATAATCTGTTGTGGGCAGCGCGCCCGCCGCGCCATTTCCGTCGCGCGCGTCTATTATCCCCTTAAGCTGGCCTTTCAGCCTCGGATGATATATGTTAAAGATCACATTATTGGAAGTAAACACAATATCATACAGGCCGTCTATATCCATGGGATTACGCCTGTCGGGGGCATCCCTCGGCGCTACACCGAGAGGGTTAATATTATAATGATTGACAAAATCATAGCCGTTTAACATGATAATGTATCGTTTGTCATTCGGATTCAATACCGTGCCGCGATCGACTTCCTTCACTTCCACATTAACCAATTGCGACAGCTCGTCTACCAGCCTGGCTCGTTCGTCGCGCAAGTCGTTCGCGCGCGATCCGTCCATCTCGTACGTGATTATCCGCTTGTTCAGGTTGACTATCCGCTCGCCCAAGCTGTTAATCTGTTCCGCTATAATAGCGGTTTCCATGTTGGCGTCCGACTGCTGCTTGCGCAGCGCCTCCGCGTCCATGTTAACCGTTTGGGCTAAGGAGTCGGCGGACTGTATCAAGTTGGTACGGTATGTGACGTCATTTGCCGAGGTGGAAGCGTCGGACGCCTTAGCGAAAAAATCCGCCGCAGCGGATGCCAGGCCGGGGTTCCCGCTCATTTCGTTAAATACCTTCTCCATCATGGCAAGCTGTGAGTTTTTACCGGAATACTCGCCCAGTATACAGCCCTGCGACCAATACTTGCTGTCTAAAAAGAAGTCGCGCTTCTGGACTACCTCATATACATCCGAACCTGTGCCCACCATGCCCTTGCCGGTATTCAGCGCCAGAGGCTCCGCGGCCTTTTGGACAGGGACTTGCCGTGAGTAACCTTTAATGGCGGCGTTAGCGGTATTATGGCTGATTACCTCAAGATTGCTCCGGGCGGTGGTAGTGCCGGATAGGGCGACATGAAGCTCAAAGAACGAAGATCTCAAAGTCAGGCCCCCATATTATTAATTATTCTATCCAGCATGGAATCTATAACGTTCAGGATACGCGCCGCCGCGCCGTAGGCATGCTGATAGATCATCATGTTTTTCAATTCCTCATCCAGTGAAACGCCCATAATATGCGCGCGTTTCTCATCGGTTCCCGCGGTCAATACGTTTTGCTCGTTCATGAAATTCAAATTTTCAGCCGTTTCCGCGCCTATAGCCGTTATCAGCCTCTTATATCCATCATTGACTCCTACCCGTTCCCCGCCGCTCGTATCCACCAGGCGGTCGCTCCAGCTCTCCAGCAGGCTCAGCAGCAAGCGGTTATCCTCACGGTCGCCGGAAGGGGAGAGAGTCAACAGGTTAGCGCCCCCCGCCCGCAGCAGCTCCGGGTTTATCTCTATATTGCCCGTAGTATATAAGCTGTAATAATTCCCGGCGGTTTCCGGAATAAGCGTATCGCCGTTCCATCGCGGCATGGTTTTACGGCTGAACACTTCCGTGTACGACTGGCTGCCGTTCAGGTCGTACGGCCCGACGGGGTCTTTTTCCCCGAGAAGATCCACCGGCGCCAGAGCGTCGTTTATGAGCGTCACAATCCCGTGGACCAGCGAATCCATGTCGCGCATAACCTGTGGAATAAAACAGTTTTCCAGGCTGTACACATCGTTATTATACCTGTACACCTCGGCGGGATCCGCGGGGTTGGGCACCGGCAGGCCGCCCGCTCCCATATATGTCGCCGGCCGAGTGCCGCGTGAGATCATAAGGCCTTTTAAACTGCCATTGTCATTGCCGTAATCGGCGTTCACGGGTTCGGCAAACAGGAACAGCGGCTCGAATTCGTCCATCGGCGCTGAAGCCGGCAAAATATTCTTATCGGAAGACAGAACCGGCTCCACGAATGAGTATTCATTCGCGATGTATTTCAGCGCTACAAGTTTCTGAAAGCCGTTAGCCAGCAGTTCCTTGCCCTCGCTCGTTATATTGACCGTGCCGTCCGGCTTCTCTTTATAATCTATCGACAGAATCCCGCTCAGTTTATCCAGGCATACCTCTCGCTGATCCCGGTAGTCGTTCGCGTGATCGCCGGACTTTTCGGAATGGGCTATCTTGCGGTTGAGCTTGTCTATTTGTGAAACCAGGCTGTTGACTTCCTTGACCTCGGCTCTTATCCGTTCATCCAGATTATGCTGATACTCAAACAGGCGATTGTACACGTCAGAAGCCTTGGTGATCAGCGAAACGCTCATGGCGATAAAATTGCTCCGCGTTTCCAAGCCCTCCGGGTGCGCCGAGAGTTCGTTCAGCGCGTTCCAGATGTCTATAATAACCGACTGAAAGTTATACTGACTCTGCGTTTCCCCGATAATGGCCTCTATCTCAACCCCCGTACCCGCCTTTGCCGTATAATAACCCAGCCGGCTGTTTTCAATACGGTACGCGGCGTCCAAAAAACGGTCGCGTAACTGTACAATTCCTTTGATGTCCGTACCCAGGCCCTTTTGCAAGATGCCCAGACCATTTTCACCCACGCGGCTGTAGAAGAAATCCGTCTGAACGGGTCTTTGGCGAGCGTAACCCTCTGTACCCGAATTGGCCATGTTGTGCCCTGTCACGTATAATCCCGTTTGCGCGGCGTTAAGTCCGCTGACAGCGACCGCGAGGCTTGACATCCCCATAAATAATCACCCTGTCTAGTTTATCCGCGAGCGTCAAAAAAAACCTGCCCATGTATTTCCTGTTCACCCGCGTAAACCGGCCTGGCCGCCGAACCCAGGATCAGGTTCATCGTAAAGTCTATATACTCCAAATTATGGTTTATCAGCGCCTTATTCTGTTCGTTCAAGATTTTCAGTTCGTCCATGTCAGCGCGGACGCTCATACGCAGTTCCTCCAGTTGTTTCCGCGCCGGCGCGTCTTTAACACGTTCTATAAGTTCCGCCAATGTAAGGCTTTCCCGCGGTACGCCCAACCTTTTTTCGATCTCGTTCACATAGGCGGCGCGATCCCTCTCCGTCCGCCGCAGTTTACCAATCAGACCGTTTTCACGAGCGGTCAGCCGCCGAAGGGCTTCGATCTCGTTGTTGATCACATACGATTTCTTCTGACGCGCCGATTCCAGTAATTCACTGTACAACGCTGATTGGGATTGAAGCAGTTCTATCAAATAATCAAACATAAGCCAGCCTCCTGTATATAGTAGTTTGCCCTCAAAGCGATTTAAAAACCGCCAGGGGAAACCATTTCGGACATTTGCGAAACAGCCCAGAGTGTATACGCTGTGGGGAATGCGTGAAGGTCTGCCCGTGCCGCGCGATTCGGACGCCGAAATGTCTCTGAGACGACAATGCCTTTAAATCGAAGTCAGCTCGAAAAATATTGTTCTTGTAACTCTTTTTGTGATATATTTATTACGAGGGTGTCCTTTATGAACCACCCAAATAACGAATTAAGGGGGAAACGTCATGAACAACGAAGAAAAAATCCTCTCCATGCTCGACACGCTAATCAGCAAGGTCGACAAACTGGAAGCCGGTCAGGCTGCTCTGGAAGCCGGCCAAGCTGCTCTGAAATCCGGCCAGGCTGCTCTGGAAGCCGGCCAGACTGCTCTGGAAGCTGGTCAGGCTGAAATAAAAACTGATTTAAAGCATTTACACGCTAAAATTGACGAATTGAAAAAAGATGATCAGCAAATCCTAAACTTCGCGCTCAACGCGGAAGAAGCCTCAACCAAAAATCATAAGGAACTGCTCGCAAAGTTTGATTCCATATCCGGCGTCACGCAGGTTAACACCTTCGACATTGCCATGCTTAGATCTAAAGTCGGGTAGTCCAGCAAACGTACACGCCTGAAGCCGCTCGTCAGTTCAGGATCATATTGTTTTAAATGACTATGGCTTTTAATCAGTAAGGGTATAAAACATCCAAAATTCAGGACAAACGCATCAACTATTTTATAGGCAAATGGAGGCCTGGAAAGAAAGGGCAAACAGGGTAGCGGGGGCAAAAAATGGGTATTGAAAATAGGGTCAATAGAAAAAGAATACGAAATTTAGGCTAATAGATAAAAAAGGGCATAACATCCCCTTGGTCTGAAGTGAAAGTTTTGTCGAAAAAAGTTGTTTTACTTTTTTGTCTTAACCCGACTTTCCGGATAAATGCCGACAAAGCCCCAAAAAGCAACCCTCGAAAATTTGATAGGCCACTACAATCTATCGAAGAACGAGATAAAGTTATTTGTACGAACTGGTTAAGC
>JAISZF010000023.1 GCA_031269415.1 Clostridiales bacterium | reverse complement strand
CGGAGGAAGCGTTGGCGTAGGCGTCGGCGAGTCCGTGGCATCCGGAGGAAGCGTAGGAGTAGGCGTCGGCGAGTCCGTAGCATCCGGAGGAAGCGTTGGCGTCGGTGTGAGGACGGGTGAATCCGTGATAGGCGGCGTTGGCGTTATCGGAGGGCCTATGCAGATATATTCTTCCTCGTCGTCATCCGTACCCAGTTTCCCATCGGGTCCGCTGATCCGAAACCATCCAATCCTATCCGTCGTCAAGTATCTGACACCGTTAATCTGAACAACATTGTATAAATCGTCGTCGTTACCGGGGATCAAGTCAGGCCCGGCGCTGTATACATAACCATAGTTTCCGAATTCAAGTATCTCGGAATATGTATTATCCTCATTAAGTATGAATGTGCGCCCGGCTAAGACAACTTCGCTGGAATAAGGCATTACCGACAATGTGGCGGAAGCGGAAACCTCTCCGTACGACGCGGTCAGAATCATTTCACTGCCCTTTGGCGCGTCGTTGGCAATCCTAACCAAGGCTTCGTTTCCATTGGCGCTGAATCTGAACCCCTCGCTTTCCACATTGCTCCAAACTATGCCGTTCGGGCCATCCTCACTAAACGCGTGAAGGGTAACCTCGTCTCCGGGTTCAACATATATGTAATCCCCGTCAATAGCCTTATCAACCATTATGCTGACCTTTGAAACCGGCGAGTTAACTATTTTATTGAGAAGAGACGCGCCTTGCGGTGTGGCGTTCTGTAAAAAGACCTCGTAATTGTCGCCCGCGACACCGTCTTTGGTAGCCATCTGGGCATCGACAAAAATACCATAGTAATAATCGCCAACAGGCTCTTTTATAGACTCGACCCTATCAACCAAAAGACCCGTTGCCTCGCCCGGCAGCAGGGGCGCCGCCCAGTACGCGAAACCGTCCGTGTCTAGTACCCAGTAACTGCCTATAGGCTCCCCCATCGCTTCCCATTGGCTCATCGCCATAACAACGGCGTTCAGTGTCTGCTTGGCGTGATCGCCGCCCACGTTAACATCAAGCTGATGCAGAATCTCGGGCGACCCAGAATCGACATAAGCGTATCCGCCTGTCTCCCTGCCTCTTTCACTCTCGGGGGCCGGAAAGTAATTTTTCTGGCCGCCCATAGTCCATGACCAATATTCGTGAAATACATCTCCCGCCGGTTTAGATGGATCCTCATCGTCAGAATTTGCCGCGTGCGCTGTCCATGTCGAATAATCGTCAATTGACGTGTCGTTTACCAGAGAAACCGCGTTATTCCGATCAGGCTCTCTTTTTAAGCCGGCTCCTTCGCCCACTTCCATATACTCAGATAGTTTTATGCGAACGAATAAGGGATCATCCCCCCAATTCTCGACATAAACATCCTTGTTCGGCTCATCAGCGCAATGATCGTCATGAAGTGTACCGCCGGGTCCCGTAACAGATGGCGGTGTTCCCTCGCCTGTCCAAGTATTGATTCTGGATGAATTGAAATTCGACCAAGCAAACGTTCCGGCCACCAGCAACGCGCATAATGATAAACTCGTCGTCGCGGTAAAAAGCTTCCTCTTACTTAACATAAATACCCTACCCTCCTTAAGGTGAACCCAGCCCTCAGAACATCCAGCGCATATCTTGTTTAGATATATGACGGGGTAATTCACCCTTATATCCTATATTATACCAATTATTATCAGAATGTCAACTATTATATGTTCATGCGGAAATATTGTGTGTGACTAAATGTCGTATATAAAATAAGACTTTTATGTTGTATTATGTCTATCTTCGGAGGATAGAAAAAAAACCCTGAAACCTGTGAAAGGCATCAGGGTCAATCGCGCAAATTTTAAAGCCATGGAACATACGGCGTGGTAGTTGGTTTAGGAGTAGACGTGGGCTTAGGCGTACACGTGGGTTTAGGCGTACACGTAGGCTTAGGCGTACACTTAGGTGTACACGTGGGTTTAGGCGTCTTTGTCGGCGTCGGCGTCTTTGTGGGGGTTAGTGTCTTTGTAGGCGTCAGCGTCTTTGTAGGAGATAACGTATTTGTAGGCGTCAGCGTCTTTGTAGGAGATAACGTATTTGTCGGCGTCGGAGAATTTGTGGAGGTTGGCGTAGGCGTATTTGTAGGCGTATTTGTAAAGATAGGCGTAGGCGTCGGAGAATCTGTGACAGTCGGAGGCGGTGTGGGCGTCGGCGAGTCTGTGACAGTCGGAGGCGGTGTGGGCGTCGGCGAGTCTGTAATAGTCGGCGGCGGTGGTGAATCCGTGACAGTCGGCGTCGGTGTAGGCGAATCCGTAATGGTCGTCGGAGGTGTAATTGTCGGCGAGTCCGTAATAGTCGTCGTCGTCGTAGGTGTAGGTGTAGGCGTAGGCGTCGGAGTTATAGGATCGCCCGTGCATATAAATATCTCCTCGTCATCATCTGTTCCCAGCAAACCATCAGGTCCGCTTGCCGAGAACATGCCTGTCCCCGGTTCCCACATCAAATACCGTACCCCGTTTATTTCGACGACATTATACAGCTCATCGCCCGTCTCGATTTCCTTATCAGGCCCGGCGCTTATGACATAGCTTATTGGAACGCCGTTACTGTCAATTTCGTAGTATGTATTATCAAGATATCTGACAAAAGTACGCGAGTTACTTGTGACTTCCGTTTCCTCGGCCATAACCATAATATTTTTGGTTACGGACAATCCGTTATTGTCCAAGGAATGCGCGGTTAAAACCGCTTCCAGTCCGGTAATCGCGTCATCGGATGCCCGGATCAGAGCCGCGTTGCCCGCGGTAGTGATTGTAAACCCTTCCGGAGCCTGATGTTCCCACGAAACGTCAATAGAGCCGTTATCAACATACGCGTTAACAATAATCTCCTCGCCGGGCTCGATGTATATGTAATCACCATAAACAGCGTTGCGGGTAGCCAATACCATTCTGGCGGCGGGCATTTCCACAAGCTTATTTATAAGGCTTGCCGCGTCATCCGACGCTGTTTCCAAAAAGACCTTGTAATTGTCAGGATCGCCCTCTTTGGTAGCCATCTGCGCCTGAACATTAATTCCATAATAATAGTCATCGGCGGGTTTCGATATCAATTCGACGCGATCAAGCAGCAAACCGGTCGCCTCGCCGGGGAGCAGCGGCTCGGCCCAATAGGCCCAGCCGTCCGAATCCATAACCCAATACTCGCCGATAGGCTGATCCATTTGGATCCACTCATCCATTGTGACGACTGTCGCGTTACGGGTCGGCCTTGCGTGATTCCCCCCAGCGTCGGTATCCAGCGGGTTGAGGTTTTCAGGGCTGGAGTAGTCTACATAATCTTTGCCGTTGGCGTCTTTCTGACCCCTTTGATCAGCCGACGCGGGGAAATAATATTTCTGCCCCCCCGTGGTCCATTTCCAGTAGGTATGATATACGTCGTCGTCATTCGGATCGTGCGGCGCCCACGTACTGACGTCGTCAATATTTCTGGCGCTGTTTCCGTCAATGGATACGGCCTGGTTTATGTCGGGATCATTTTTTATACCCGCTCCCCGACCGACCTCCATATACTCTGATAGTTTAACGCGGACAAATATAGGATATCCGCCCCAGTTTTCGACATAGACGTCCTTGTTGTCCGTGGTTCCCTCGTTATCCTCGCTTTCGCAGTAGTCGTCATGCAGCGTACCGCCGGGCCCCTCAGCAGGATTCACTTCTCCTTCGCCATACCAGTTATTAAGCCTGGATGAATTCAAGTTTATCCAGGCGAATGTGCCCGTTATCAACATAGCGCAGACGGACATGGCTGACATAGCTGTAAAAAATTTTCGCTTGTTAAACATATTTCCCCTCCTCTATACAGCGTAATATTTCATCCGTGTGTTCAGTCAGTCGCTTTTTAGCCAAACGGATAAAATAATCACTTTTATACACCATATATTAGCAAGTTTCTATTTATTTGTCAACTGGTATATTAATTTGTGGAAATAAAGAAACGCCTGTAAAATAACAAAAAAGCCCTCACGATTCACGTGAGGGTAAAAAAATTATTTTTTATTTTTATTATTCAATTATAGTTACCACCGAACCGGCGCCAACTGTTCTGCCGCCTTCGCGGATAGCGAAGCGCAGACCGGGCGCCATGGCGATCGGTGTGATAAGCTCGATAGTCATTTCGATATTATCACCGGGCATACACATCTCCGTACCGGCCGGAAGCGAGATTACGCCGGTAACGTCCGTGGTGCGGAAATAGAACTGCGGACGATAATTGTTGAAAAATGGTTTATGCCGGCCGCCTTCTTCCGCGGACAGCACGTAAACCTGCGCCGTAAATTTGGTGTGCGGCGTGATGGAGTTCGGCTTTGCCAGCACCTGCCCGCGTTCAATCTCGGTACGTTGTACGCCTCTCAGCAGAATGCCGATATTATCGCCAGCCTGCGCCTGATCCAGCAGTTTCTTAAACATTTCAATACCGGTGACAACCACTTTGCGCTTTTGAGTGGTAAAACCTACTATTTCAACCTCTTCCTGAATCTTCAGGGTACCGCTGTCCACTCTGCCTGTGGCGACCGTGCCGCGGCCGGTAATGGAAAACACATCCTCGACAGCCATAAGGAACGGCTTGTCGTTATCGCGCTGAGGCGTGGGAATATAACTGTCTACGGCGTCCATCAGTTCCACAATGCCGTCGCCCCACTTGCTTGAGGTATCTTGCAAGGCCAGGAGCGCGGAACCGCGGATAACCGGCACATCGTCGCCCGGAAACTGATACTCGTTCAGCAGATCACGGATTTCCATCTCGACCAGGTCAAGCAGTTCCTCGTCGTCAACCGCGTCTACCTTATTCATGTAGACGACCATCCACGGCACGTTAACCTGACGGGCCAGCAGGATATGCTCACGCGTTTGAGCCATGGGGCCGTCGGTGGCGGCGACGACCAAAATCGCGCCGTCCATCTGCGCGGCGCCGGTGATCATGTTCTTAACGTAGTCGGCGTGGCCGGGGCAGTCAACATGGGCATAGTGGCGGTTTTTCGTTTCGTACTCGACATGCGTCGTCGAAATCGTGATGCCGCGCGCCTTTTCCTCCGGCGCCTTGTCAATACGGTCAAAGGGAACGAATTCACCCAGTTTGAATCTGTCATGCAGCGTCTTGGTGATGGCCGCGGTCAGCGTGGTCTTACCGTGATCGATATGACCGATCGTGCCGATATTGACATGGGGCTTGGTCCGTTCAAATTTAGCTTTAGCCATTGTTATCCTCCTAATGTAAATAATCTATACATATTATAATGAAAAAATAAGTGTTTGCAAGCAATATTTCTGTTCTCACTCGTTTTTGCCCAAGGCGACTTTATCCTGTATACTCTTGGGCACAGCCTCGTAGTGATGAACCTCCATGGCGTATACTCCGCGGCCCTGAGTCTTGGATCGCAGATCGGTGGCGTAGCCGAACATTTCAGCCAGCGGCACGTAAGCGTGAATAATTTGTGCTCTATTCCGGGGTTCGGTGGATTCCAAATGCCCCCGGCGGCTCGTGATATCGCCTATGACGTCGCCCATATATTCCTCTGGCGCGGTGACGTCAACCTTCATAATGGGTTCCAGCAACACGGGGTTAGCCTTGCGCATAGCGTCCTTAAAGGCCATGGAACCGGCGATATGAAACGCCATTTCAGAAGAATCCACTTCGTGATAAGAACCGTCGTATACCTTAGCTTTAACACCGACGACCGGATATCCGCCGATGATGCCGGAACGCATCGCTTCCTGAATACCCGCGTCTATAGCCGGGATATATTCTTTCGGTATAACGCCGCCGATAATGGCGTTTTCAAACTCATATGGCTTTTCGGCGTTGTTGGCGTCGAGCGGCTCGAATTTGACCTTGCAGTGACCGTACTGACCGTGGCCGCCGGATTGCCTGATATACTTGCCTTCCGATTCCACAGCTTTGCGTATGGTCTCGCGGTAAGCCACCCGCGGCTTGCCGACGTTGGCCTCTACTTTGAACTCGCGCAGCAGCCGATCAACGATAATCTCAAGGTGCAGTTCGCCCATACCGGATATGATAGTCTGACCGGTGTCCTGATCGGTATAAGAACGGAACGTAGGATCCTCTTCCGCCAGTTTCGCCAGCGAAGCGCCCATTTTATCGCGGCCTGCTTTAGTCTTGGGCTCTATTGCCACGGAGATAACCGGTTCCGGGAAATTCATGGATTCCAGAATAACCTCGTCGTCTTCCGCGCAGAGGGTATCGCCGGTGGTAGTGAACTTAAGCCCGACAGCCGCGGCGATGTCGCCCGCGTAGACCTTATCGATATCTTCGCGGTGATTGGCGTGCATTTGCAGAATGCGTCCGATACGCTCGCGTTTCCCTTTCACGGAGTTATAAATATAGGATCCGGAGCCCAACACGCCGGAATAGACTCGGAAGAACGCGAGTTTGCCCACAAACGGGTCGTTCATGATCTTGAACGCCAAGGCCGAGAACGGCTCCGTGTCTGACGCGTGGCGCTCCACCACTTGATCGCTGTCGGGCAAAATCCCTTTTATGGAGGGAATATCTGTCGGAGCGGGCAAATACTCGACTATCCCGTCCAACAATTTCTGAACACCCTTGTTCTTGTACGCGGAACCGCAGAATACGGGGGTCAGCTCACAGTTGACACACGCCTCGCGCAGCGCGGCCTTCAGCTCGCCGACGGAAGGATCCTCACCGGAGATATACTTCTCCATCAATGCCTCGTCTGTTTCGGCGATAAACTCCACCATTTCAAAACGCTGTTTTTCGGCTGCCTCAACATATTCGGGCGGAATCTCCCCTACGGATACATCCTTCCCCAAGTCGTCCATATAGGTATAGGATCGCATATCCATCAAGTCAATAAGCCCGGTAAAGCCGTCTTCCGCCCCGATTGGGATCTGAACGGGCACCGGCTTCGCTCCCAGGCGGCTCTTCATCATCTCAATGACGTTTAGAAAATCCGCGCCCATTATATCCATTTTATTTACAAACGCTATCCGCGGCACACTGTAATGATCCGCCTGCCGCCAAACAGTTTCCGACTGAGGTTCCACGCCGCCTTTGGCACAAAACACGCCTACCGCTCCATCCAATACGCGCAGGGAGCGTTCAACCTCAACTGTGAAGTCAACGTGCCCCGGCGTGTCAATGATGTTTATACGGTGGTCTTCCCACTGTGTGGTTGTGGCGGCTGATGTGATTGTGATGCCCCGTTCCTGCTCCTGTTCCATCCAGTCCATAATGGCGGTGCCTTCATGAACCTCGCCCAGTTTATAATTTCGGCCCGTATAGTACAGTATGCGTTCGGTCAGGGTCGTTTTACCCGCGTCGATATGGGCCATTATCCCGATATTTCTAGTTCGTTCCAGCGGGAATGCTCTGTCTGCCACAATAATTCCTCATTTCACGCTCCCCTTGCTAAGGGGGATGCGGTTTACCATTTATAATGCGAAAACGCCTTATTGGCGTCGGCCATTTTATGGGTTTCCTCTTTCTTCTTGACCGCGTTTCCGCCGTTAGATAAAGCGTCTAATATCTCGTTGGCTAACCGGTCTACCATTGTTTTCTCACCGCGTTTTCTGGCGTACAGCACAAGCCAGCGCAGGCCCAACGCCTGCTTTCTGTCGGGCAGAACCTCTATCGGCACCTGATATGTCGCGCCGCCGACACGGCGCGCTTTCACCTCCAACACGGGCATAATATTGCCCAAGGCTTCCTCAAAGCAATCCATAGCGGGGTTGCCCTTCTTTGCCTGAACCTTTTCAAACGCGTCGTACACAATCTTCTGCGCCACGCCCTTTTTGCCGTCCAGCATAATGGCGTTTATCAGTTTTGTCACTATTTTGCTGTTATACAGCGGATCAGGTAAAACGTCCCTCTTGGGGACATGTCCTTTCCTCGGCACGAATATTCCCTCCTTAACCATGAGAATTACATCATCGGTACTCGCGTTTACGGAATAAAACGCGATCGCGCCTGTACGTACTGTATCCTTGGCGGATATCGGGGTACAGGGCTCTTATTTTTTACCGCGTTTCGCGCCGTATTTGGAACGGGACTGTTTGCGTTTGGCGACGCCCGCCGTATCCAGAGTGCCGCGGATGATGTGATAACGGACGCCGGGTACGTCCTTCACCCTGCCGCCTCTGATCAATACTACGCTGTGCTCCTGAAGGTTGTGCCCCTCGCCGGGGATATAGCACGTTACCTCCATGGAATTAGATAGACGCACACGGGCAATCTTTCGCAGAGCGGAATTCGGCTTCTTGGGCGTGGCTGTCTTCACCGACGTACACACGCCGCGTTTTTGCGGACTGGCAATGTCGGTATAACGGCCCTTTTTGGAATTAAACCCCCGCAGCAGCGCGGGCGCCGCCGATTTTTTACGCGCCGATTTTCTTTCGATTCTTACCAGTTGGTTAAATGTTGGCATTTTGCACCTCCTCGTATAATATCCGCCAATGGCCAAACTGAAAAATCCCTGATTTTTTCCGATAGTTTGGCAACGTTATGCATTCTATCACCAGAATCGGAAAAAGTCAAGGATTTACCGCGTCTTTGCGTATATTGTAGACCCGCTTTAAAGGATTATCGCCATTATCTCAATCGTCTCGGCGGCTTGATCATAGTCGAACGATTTGACCATCTCTATTATCGTGTTTATCTCCGCGTCGACCTTACTGTTATACGTATATGTTTTTAGTTCATCCGACAGAGTCTCCGCCCTTTCCGTATCGCACTCCATGCAGGCGGCTTTCAGCGACATCAGCTTTTCATCCAGATCAATCAGTTGAATCTTCTTTTTCGCGGCTTCGTCCTTCTTAACTGATTCGGCGTGTCTGGCAAAGATATAAGTCAAGTTCAGATATGTTTCCCGCATCTCCGCGCAAAAATACTTCGTTTCCCTCAGACATTTCTGTACATCCCGGGTATTGGAGGCGATTTCGAGATTTTTCGCCCATTCCGACATAAACGCGCTGCCGATATTCGCGAAGACGGTTTTCAACGCGTGCATCTGAATGGAGTAGTCTTTCCAATTCCTATTTCTGACGGAGGCGTTAATATTTTCAATATCCTTTGGCATAAGGACGGTTATCTGCCTCAGTACATCAAGGTACAGCTTCTTATCCCCGCCTACCTGTTTGAGTCCGCTGACGACGCTTATTTCCTTAACCTTGGCAATCGACTCCAGCAATTTATCCTGTTGGGCGTCGTTCGAGTCTTCTGGCCCGGAACTGATTCCGGCGTCCAGTATCTTATCCGGGGGAAGCCATTTGCTCAGCGCGACATTCAGTTCGATATCGTCGATGGGCTTTGAAACAAAATCATTCATGCCGCTCTCTAAAAATAATTCCCTTGCCCCGGTTACGACGTTCGCGGAAAGTGCCAATATCGGCAGGTTCTTATAGTAATCGCCCCTGAGCAGACGGATCTTTATAGCGGCCTCTATGCCGTCCA
>JAISZF010000238.1 GCA_031269415.1 Clostridiales bacterium | reverse complement strand
GGTTTTCTGCGGATCCATTCCAGGAATACAAAGATAAGCCGACCGCCGTCCAGCGCGGGAAGCGGCAGCAGATTCATAGCGCCTAAGTTGGCGCTGAGGACCGCGCAGAGATTTACCATATTTAAAACGGTTATCCAGACTCCCTGCTGTATTGTTTCCGTATAAGAGTCGTTAATAGCGGCGACCAAGCCGATGGGCCCTGACATGGTCTGCACGGAGATCTGACGCATGACGAGCTTGATTATACTGACCACGGTAAGCCTGACGTAGAACATAATCTTATATACGGGCACGAGCAGGCATTCCATTACCGAAGCGCGCTCAAAGCCGCCGTCCTCCGAGACGAACATTCCCACCCTGCTTTCGGGATAAAACCCCAGCTTGTAACCGCCCTCAGACGCCAAGTACGGCGTAATCTCCGTATTATAACGCCGCCCGTCACGTATATACGACATATCCATGGCCGATCCGTTACATAAAGCTAATTCCACGCTTAAGTCCTCGAAGATATTAATCGAGGTCCCATTCAGTTTTACTATCCTGTCGCCGGCGATAAGCCCGGCTTTCTCGATAGGCGTATCCGGCACAACCTCTCGGATTTCCGCCGTGGTAAAACCATAAAACGCCGAAAAGCCCAAGAAGATTACAAACGCCAGCAACATATTCATAATAGCGCCAAAGGCCAGTATTATCGCTCGCTGACCAAGCTTTTTGTTGTTAAACGCACGTTCGTCGCCGCTTTCAGCATCTTCGCCGAGCATTTTGCAAAATCCGCCCACAGGGAAGAGACGCAGCGAAAATATGGTTTCGCCCCTTTGCCGGCTGAACAGCACAGGCCCCATGCCGATGGCGAATTCCTCGACCAGCACGCCGCATTTTCTGGCCATAATAAAATGCCCGAATTCATGTATTACGACTATCAAACCAAAAATCAGAACAGCAATGATTATAGACAAACACAATCGCCTCTCTCAGTTATCCCCCAAATACTCTCTCGCGCGATCTCTGGCCCATTTATCGGCATCCAGGACATCATCCGCGGAATAGTCTTTTTTATCTGTATTATTATATGATCCCATTACGTATTCTATTAACTCCGGGATCCGCGTAAATGAAAGCCCGCCTCTTAGAAAGGCGGCGACGGCTTCCTCGTTTGCGCCGTTCATTACCGCCGGCAGCAACCCGCCGCGATCGGCGGCCTCAAAAGCCAGCCGCGGGCACGGAAAACGCTCTGTATCGGGCGGCTCAAAACTCAGAGCCGGGCATGTCAGAGGATTCAGCCGGTTGAATCCGGATTCCGGGCGGTTCGGATACGCCAGCGCGTACTGTATGGGCAGACGCATGTCGGGAACGCCCAGTTGCGCTATAATGGCTCCGTCCTCATATTCGACCATGGAGTGAATGACGCTTTCGGGATGAATCAGAACGGTTACCTGATCCGCTCGCAGATCAAACAGCCGCATGGCCTCAATGAACTCCAGCCCCTTATTCATGAGCGAAGCCGAATCAATCGTGATTTTATGACCCATCACCCAATTCGGGTGTTTAAGAGCGTCCGATACTGTGACGCGTTTCAGTTCGTCTTTGGTTTTCTTCCTGAAAGGCCCGCCCGACGCGGTCAGGTATACCGTTTTGACCCTATTGCCCTCGTTACCCCGCAGACATTGAAATATGGCCGAGTGCTCGCTGTCCACCGGAAGGATCTTTACACGCTTTTCACGGGCGCGGCGCATAACCAATTCCCCCGCCGAAACCATAGTTTCCTTGTTGGCGAGCGCGATATTCTTTCCCGATTCTATAGCCGCCAAAGCGGGCCGCAGCCCTATAATACCCACCAAAGCGTTGAGAATCGTGTCCGCCTCCGGCATGGACGCGATTTCCAGCAAGCCGTCCATCCCGCTTACGACCGCGCATACGCCCCCCACGCGTCTCTTCATCTCGGAAGCCCGTTTTGCGTCCATCACACAGACCGCGCGCGGATGGAATTCATTTATCTGGCTCTCCAACAGATCAATATTGGAATGAGCGGAAAGGCCGCATACGTTAACGCCCAGCCGCCCGCACACATCCAGCGCCTGAGTACCGATGGAGCCGGTCGAGCCTAAAATCACCAGTGTTTCTGTCATTATCCCTCAGCCTCTGTTTAACTGCAGTAAAAGGATGGCCATATATATCATGGGCGCGGCGAAGATTACGCTGTCAAACCTGTCCAGCACGCCGCCGTGCCCCGGAAATATCTTCCCGAAATCTTTAATCCGTGTGTATCGCTTGACGGAAGAAGCGGCTAAATCGCCGAACGTGGAAAAAACAGCTCCGACCACGCCCACCAGCGCAAAGTAAATGAGGGCGTCAATGTCCTCCAAGTGAAACATTCTAGAGATCAGCATACCGAATAACATGCTTAGAACACCCGCCCCCGCTATTCCTCCGACAGCGCCCTCAATCGTCTTATTAGGGCTTAACTCCGGCGCCAGTTTGTGCCTGCCAAACGCGCGCCCGATAAAATAAGCACAACTGTCGCAGCCAAACGCAGTTATAAACACAAACCATACAAAATACTCGCCCAGATCCCGAACCCTGATCAAATAAATGAAAGACATCAGAAACGACGTGTAAAAGAATCCGAACAGCGCATCCGCGCAGTCCATAATATTGACCTTTCCGTGAAAGAACACCATTATTACCATAAGCGAAATGATGAACATGGTAATCAATATGAAAAAATACGCGGTGTTGGCTACATGAGGAAGCAACAAATAATAAAGCGCCGTAAATATATAACCGATGTTATTAACGGACATGTGGCGGATCAAACCTCTCTTGCCGCGTATGGGGAATTCGATGATTTTGCTGTCCGAAAAACGTGGGGCCGAATTTTTCAGAGCGGCGTAAAACTCCGACAGCCCGACGCAGGACAAAAGCAGCAGCCCTATTTGAAGCGGAATCCCTCCAATATATACAATCGCTATCAATATTGGCAGCCCGACTATGCTGGTCAGTATACGTTTCGCCATAGCTCTCTCTCTTTTCACTCATTCCTGCCGCCATACCTGCGGTTCCTCTGCTGGTACTGCCCGATAGCTTTCTCCAAGTCCTTTATGGTAAAATCCGGCCATAGCTTGTCGCAATAATATATCTCCGTGTAAGCCGTCTGCCAAAGCAAAAAATTACTGATACGCATCTCTCCGCTGGTACGGATCAGTAAATCCGGATCCGGCATATCCGCCGTGTCCAGATAAGACGCGAAGAGTTTCTCATCCACCTCATTAAGAGTTTTGCGCCCGCCCTTCACGTCGGCGGCCAGTTTACGCGCCGCGCGCACGATATCGTCCCGCCCGCCGTAATTAAGGGCGATTACGACGCTCATTCCCTTTTTATCCTTGGTCATTTCCAGCAGATCATCTATTTTGCGTCGCAATTCGGCGGATAATCGGGACAGGTCGCCTATCATGCGGATCCGCATGTCGTTTTTCTTTGAATCGTCTATATACTGCTGAATATAGTCGTGAATAAGATCCATCAGAGTATCCACTTCGTCTTTAGGGCGTCTCCAATTCTCCGTGGAAAAGGCGTAAACCGTCAGAATTTTTACTCCTATCTTTTCCGCCTCTACAGCCAGGCGCCTCAATGCCTGCGCCCCGGCGCGGTGCCCCGCCGCCTTGTTTAAGAACCGGCTTTTGGCCCATCTGCCGTTGCCGTCCATTATTATCGCGATATGTTCGGGTACGTCCGTCATTCTGCCTCCAATCGCCGATACGGTTATCCGCGGAACGGCGAACCGCCCCGCGACATGGGCGACCTCACCGGCCGCCCGCGCAAACTTTAGTTATATCGACAGAATATCCTTGTTCTTCGCCTCGAAACGCTTATCTATCTCGGCTGTATATTTATCCGTCAGCTTCTGTAATTCTTCTTCCGCCGTATCCAGTTCGTCCTCTGTCAGTTCGCCCTTCTTTTCCATCTTCTTAAAGGCTTCCATACCGTCACGGCGGACATTGCGCACCGCGACTTTAAAGTCCTCGCTTTTTTTCTTGACCTCTTTAGCCAGCGACTTGCGGCGTTCCTGTGTCAACTCCGGAAATACAAGCCTTATCAACTTGCCGTCATTGGTAGGGTTTATACCCAAATCAGACGCCTGAATCGCCTTTTCAATCTGTTTCAGAAGGCTGGCGTCCCAAGGCTGAATCACCAGCATGCGCGCTTCGGGTACGCTGATGTTGCCCACCTGGTTTAAAGGCGTTTCCGCGCCGAAGTAGTTTACGGTCAGCTTGTCTAACACGTGTGGGTTGGCGCGGCCGACTCGGACGGTATTCAGCTCGGTTTCAAAACTCTCCACAGACTTCTTCATCTTTTCCTCATAGGGTTTCGCGTGGTTAGACATAATACTCCTCCTCACAGGATACGGATATTTTAGTGCCCGACACGGTTGGCTCACCTGCGGCGGACTGACAGGCGCGTATGATACTGTCGGTTTCATTCAGGCCGAATACAAACGAATCGGTTCCGGCCTCCAGTGAAATGTTCATGGCGGCTATATCCACGGCCTGAAGACATTCCTCGATGATCCTTTGATAAGTGATCCGGCGGATCTTTTTAGCTTCCGGCGATTTACGCGGATCCGCGGTATACACGCCGTCAATATTCTTCGCGTAGAATACGCAATCGGCTTCAAGCTCGGCGGCGCGCAGCGCCGCTATTGTGTCGGTCGAGAAATACGGATGACCGGTGCCTCCGGCGTTTATCACGATCTCTCCCCGATTCATGGCGTCCAGCGCCGCGTCTTTAGAGAAGACCCATGTAAACACACCCACCTGAAACGGGGTCATAACCATGGATTTAAGGCCGAAGGTTCTAAACCGCTCCGAAAGGTACAAACCGTTCATTACCGTGCCCAGCATACCGATTTGATCGGAACGCGCCCGGTTCAGAAACGATTTACCGGTTCTTCCGCGCCAAAAATTGCCTCCCCCGACAACAAGCGATATTTCCACACCGGCCAATTCTTTGAGCTGCCTAGCGATATCGTCTATGACGACGTCGTCGAACGCCTCGCCATTTCCGGACAGCGCTTCACCGCTGATCTTAATAACTGCCCTTTTTAGCATATCATCCCCCGCATACGCTCTCTTAGTAATTATAATCTAACATACGCAGATAAAAATTTCCACTTTATTTTTTTAGCGGCTCCGAAGGGTTTGATGTTTGAACTGACTGTATTATCCATAATGGTATTAAAATAGCCGTTCTGTCAAGGTGTTTTTTATAAAATTCAAGGCTTGGCAAGTCGTGCGATGAGTTGAATTAAAAAACAAAAACTTCCCGGACGGATCAATCTCGGTTGATTTTCGGGTATTTTGGCGTTTTGGGCATGAGAAAAGCCGCTTTGGGAAGCGGCCTTCGGTGGTAAACACCATCAATGCCAACGCGCCTGAGCCTATCACGATGGAAGACTTTAAAATCCTGCTTAAACGCTATATCTTCCAATCCGGCGAATTGGTTCCGATTAATTTGACGGACGCCCAAATGGCCGATGTAAAGCTCCTTCGGGATGAAAAATACGCGTCATGGGAATGGAATTATGGTTTTTCCCCCGCGTATGAGATAAAAAAAGAAATGAAGTTCCCAGCCGGTATGGTGGAAGTTTTTCTCACAATAGAACAAAACCGTGTCAGAACCGTCCGCTTTTTCGGCGATTTCTTTGGAAATGGAGAGCTTTGCGAACTGGAGAGGGCTATAGTCGGCCTTCCCATGGGGCCAGGTCTGCTGAAAGTACTGGAGAAGATCGACATAGAAAGTTACATGAACGGAATTACATCCACGGACATTTACCGGTTGCTGGATTACTGACGCTTTCAGCATTCGGCTCTTTCCAAACTCTGGTGTGTTTGATATAATAGAGCGCGGCGCGGACACGCGGTATTACGCCGCGTATTTTCTTGATTTGCCTGAAAGTATCCTTGTGAAGATATTCCCGGACAGAATTGAGTTCATTTCCGTGGGCGCCTTAATTCGCGGCATTATTAAAAACATTAACCCCTCAGCATAGCTGGGGGTTAATGTCTTCAACTCCAAGCGGGCGTTTAATTAGTGAGAACCAGCGACAGAATCGCCGCCAGCGGACCCATTGCGTTAAACGCCTCCGCTTTCGTGTTGGTCTGTGCCCCTACCTCAATAAGCATGGATTTCGGCAGCATGTTCAGGCTGTACCGATACGCGTTCAGATATATCTTTCTTGTGAAATCGGGATAAAGGCTGTTAGCCGTAAGCTGCGCCTTAAAACTCAAGGCCAGGTTTGTCTCTTTATATGGATTCTGCAGGCTGTACGGCACTAATTGGCCTGATTTATTCACCAGGCACAGCCCGTTGAAGAACATGACCTGCGCGGTCGGCACTCCGTTTATGCTGGTCACCAGTTTTTTTGTTTCATCCACCAAGCCGTCGCGGTGTATGTCTATAGCGACCTCCAGCGAAGGGTTGTCGCGTATAATCTGTTCCACTTCCGGCTCCATACGTTCATAAGCGCCATTCAATTCGTGTTTGCCGTTCACGAAATCATACTGGCCGATATGGTGCAGAGATTCTATGCCATATACATTGGTAAGGATTTCAGCCAGTTTCTCCCCGACGCCCACTACTCCGTCCATCATGTTGCCCGGATCGCTATCCACGTACATCTCCCCCGAATGGGTATGAAAAATCAGCACTTTAGGCCCCGGCACAGACATATCTAAACTTAGGTTCGCGTTCAGCATGGCGTCCGCGTCAAAGTCCGCGCTGGTCAGTTCGGTTTTCCTGTCCACCGTATAAAAATGCGACTTCAGATACGCCAGATCGTGCAATTTGTCCGCGTCCTCTATAACAATGGCTTCCCGTTTTACCGAGGGAGCGACCTCAGGGTCTGTTTCCGGCTGCAGGTCAACGTCGTTGACGCCTACCAAATCGGACACATAAATGAGAGACGAATCTTCTTGCGGGCGATTCGCGGACTGGGCTTCCGGCATATCATTCACCCCGTCAGCAAACTTATACATGGCTTTATCTGTCCCGAACAGCACGGAAAAGCCCGGCAAAGACTCATTCAAAAAAAACGTCGAAGCGTCTATCTTCCCGCTGCATAAATAAAACAGGAACACGAAAGTCAAACACGCGGCAATGCCTTGAACCGCCGCCGTTTTTTTGACCTTCCCGCCCCTTTTGTAACGCTTTCTCATACGCGCGCCCCCCTGAATACAGTTGGAAAATTATATGCGAGGAGCGACTAATTTATGCTACATCAGAATGATCCTCATAATATTTAACCTAGGGTTAACGCTGTACTTAAGCTCGGCGTTGGTCTTCAGATATTCGCCGAACGCCTCAAAGCTTATCCTGCTGATATCGAAATTCACGCCGCGTAAAAAGATGGTTTTGTCGCCGCGCTGCAGCCCAGATCTGACGATCCGGTTTACAGCGCTCTGATCGGATATCAGCAGATCATTATATACAAAATAATTGTATCTATCCGACACGCTTTCACGCTCGATAGCGTAAGGGATGTGATCCACGCTCATCATTTCGTCCGTCAGGTTAAAATAGTCATATATGACAACCTCGGGCATATCCGGAAAGGCGTCGTCCCACGTAACGTCCACCAGATAATAATCGCCGTCAATCTTAACGCGGTTCCAAGCGTGTTTCACTATTTCGCCGTCAGCGCCGGCCTCGCCGTAAACAATTTCGCATTCGATACCCGCGGCGTCCATCAGCAATTTGAAGCTGTCGCTGTAGCCGTTGCACACAGCCAGCCCTTTAATCAAGGCCCCGTACGGCGTATGTGAATCCCATGGGATCTCGTCGGGCTGGGACGTGTCATAAACGGTATTGAGAACCAGATAGTCGTGCAGAACCAATTCCTTTTCATATTCGGACATATCCGGCGTCACATATTCCGACACAATTTGGTTAACCCTTTGATATATCTCCAGCTCTTTCTGTGTGAGCCCTCGGGTTTCACCTGTTTTAATGGCTTTGCCTACATTGGCGTACATGGAGTATTTAATCTCATATTGAATGTATGTATATTTCTGCCCCGCCGCCGTATAGTTCCACCATTTGGTGCCGGCTTCCTGTACGTTAAGAAAATAGTCGCAGATATTCAAGCCTATTGTCTCGTCAGTCAAATTTATGGTATCTACGCTGAAGTTGCTTCTCTGCTCAGTAATATTCTCTTCAATAACGGCCAAGAGTTCCTCTTTAGACTCAACAGTCCGCGCGCCGTATTGATTGGAAGTGATTAGAACCGTCTTAGAGTCCGAGTCCCACTGCACGTCGCACCGCAAGCCCTCCGAAACAGCCCTCACAGGCACGAGTGTTCGTCCGTCAATGATCAGCGGGGCCACATCCAGTACAACCGGTATTTCAGGTCCGCCCATTTTCCCGATGCGGATGGTTTTTTCCCCGATCGTCAGACCGATATACTGCCCGCCGCTGTACATCCAAACGCTTTGCGTATCCTCGCTCCATTCGACCTTCGCGCCGATAGCCTCGCCCACAGCGCGGAACGGCACCAATACCCGACCGTCAATGTTTTGCGGCTGAACGTCAAATACAATAGGCTCACCGTTCATCAGCACATAGATCTCATCGGCGGCATAACTGTGGACAGACAGCAAAGATATCAAAACCAGACTGACAAAGAAAGCTGTGATCTTACCGCGTGGCATACCTCTCCCCCCTTTTCAAAGTATACCATTGACCGGAGCCAAACTCAAGAGTCAGACAACGGGCTTAAGCCTGGCAAGCACAACAATTCTGGCGTCGGCGAGATCATTGGTACAGGTTGAAAGCGTTACAATCTTATCATTCTCCGCGAGGCTTATATCCCTGTATCGCGAAGCCTTTGACCTGACATATTCGATAAACTCCTCCGGATCGGCGGCTGACACGCGGCTGTAAATGACGCTGTCGCTCTCCTTTATCTCAATATACGCAAAGATTTCAAGGTCATATGTAGTTTCGGACAAATAGAGAGAGGCGAGCGCGTTATTGGAAAAATACCCAAAATCGCTGAAATTCCGCAAGTCGCTGAACATAGAGCCGTCTTTCATGTTGTGCCCATAGATTATCGTATTAAAATCCGCAAACCCCTTACTGTTCCGGCTGTCTACAAAGAGGCTGCCCCCAACGGCTTTCTGTTTCTGAATATCATGGTTCAAATAATAACTGTTATCCGCTCCGTGCACAACGGGATAATCTATGCGTGAATTCGGTACGCGAATCCAAGCTGTCACATCTTCGTTAAAATCTCTTTTCAGGCTCACGACAAATGGATTTGGCGCGCTCTGATTGTTCAGATGAGGTTCCTCCCACGGTTTCCGATTCGCCGTCTCGATAGGAGGGGCATATGGCGCGAGCAGATTGTCTATCTCATCGGCGTGAACATAATTGTCGCGGATAGCTAACAGCTGATACACGCATACGGCCGCTGCCGCCACAATTATGACTAAAAGCCCTCGGAAGGCAAACGCGCGCATCCTATGTAGATCTCCTTTTTTTCTTTTTCAGTGATTTTTTCCGCATGTCGCTTTCCTCCTTAAAACTCGAAAACAGCCCTCGCAATGAAAATGAGAATACGATTAAGCTTATAAATACCAGAATTACCCAAAGCAGATTATTCGGATTCGTAATCAGATCCGGGATGAATGTGATAATATCTCCCAGCCTAGGTATATGGAATATAACGCGGCCCACAAGCTGTTCTTCATATACAGCCGCGTTATCTACAGTTTGACTGTTAGTGCCTTTTGTCTGAAAAGCTATTCTGCCCGTATCATTA
>JAISZF010000147.1 GCA_031269415.1 Clostridiales bacterium | reverse complement strand
AGAAATTCAATAACAAGACAAACGGAATAACGCAGCGCCGCTGGCTGGCGCACGCCAACCCCCGCCTGGCTTCGCTGATAACGGATTATATAGGCGAAGGCTGGACGACGGATCTGGATCAGCTCAAGCAATTGGAGCAGTATAAGGACAAATCCGATTTCGCCGATAGATTTACTAAGATAAAACGTCAGAACAAAATAGAATTATCCAATTTTATCTATGATTTGAAAGGCGTTCAGGTGGATCCGAACTCCATCTTCGACATTCAGATAAAGAGGCTGCATGAATACAAGCGTCAGCTGCTGAACGTATTCCATATCCTGAACCTATACAACACAATTAAGATGAACCCCGGGTTGGATATCTGGCCGCGAACGTTTATATTCGGCGCGAAAGCCTCCGCCAGCTACCGTCGGGCAAAGCTGATCATTAAACTGATTAACAGCGTCGCCGATCTGATCAATAACGACCGAAGCATCGAGGGCAAACTGAAGGTGCTGTTTTTAGAGAATTACCGTGTGTCTTTGGCGGAAAAGCTGATACCCGCCGCGGATGTCAGCGAGCAGATCTCCACCGCTGGTAAAGAGGCTTCCGGAACCGGCAATATGAAGTTTATGCTGAACGGAGCGATAACGATCGGCACATTGGACGGCGCCAACGTCGAGATTTTGGAAGAGGTCGGGCCGGAGAATATCTTCATCTTCGGAATGAAAGCGGACGAGGTTATAGGGCTGACTCAAAGAGGCGAGTACAGACCGTGGGATTTGTACAATATAAACGGAGACATACGCCAGGTGCTTACGCAACTGATAAACGGTACGCTGGCACCGCGTGAACCCGATATCTTCAGGGAACTGTACGAAGCGATGCTGAACGGTTACGGCGGTTCCAGGGCCGACGAGTATTATATATTGCAAGATTTTGACAGCTATAAAGAAGCGCAGCGTCTGGTGGGAGATGCGTACAAGGACGAGCCGCGATGGGTTAAAATGGCGATAACCAATGCGGCGAACAGCGGCAAATTCTCCAGCGACCGCACAATACGTGAATACGCGAATGACATCTGGCTTTTGAAACAGGTGCCGATAAACATCTAACAGACTGATGACAGGGGATTGAGCCGGCCAATGAGAAACGATCGCAAAGCCCCTAAGAATTCAACCCGGAAGCGCCGCCGTAGAAAAAAAAGATCCGGTTCGTTATTTGTATTCTGGATAATACTCTTCATGATTGCCGGCTGTTCAGGCTATGTCGCGTGGTATCTGTTTATGCCCAGCAATGAATATCAGGATATTCATACCTATTATGAGCTGCCCGACAGAGAGGTCATAGTGGTTCTGCGCGACCTGAGGCTGGATGTGCCCGCCGCCCCCGTGGAATACCAGGGGATCGTATGTTTTCCGGTGGAATTTGTAAAGGAGTATCTGGATCCCTATATATTTTGGGATAATACGACACTAAAGCTGACTGTAACCAAGCCGGATAAGGTTCTCAGATTTACGCCCGGCGAAATGAATTATTATGAAAATGGCAGCCCCGTCGCCGCCGACGCGCCGATGTATCTGTTCGACAACGGGCCGTATATGCCCGCGGAACTTTTAACGCAGATCTATCACATATCGTTGGATTACAATCTTGCCGACAAAATCGTTACGCTTCAATTTTTGGATGAGGACAGGGAAACGGCGGTCGTCACAACTGATACGACGGTTCTGCGTTTTTTGCCCGATAAAAAGTCGCAGCTTTCATACAGGTTTTCCCTGAACGAAAGGGTCTATGTATACAGCGAGGAAGGGGATTACACGCGTGTAAGGACGGAAAATGGGTTGTTGGGCTTTGTGCCCACCAAGCAGATCGCCGCGGCGGAAGTAATACCCGGGATAGCGGAAGACCCACCCACGGTATTCCCATCTCCGCCTATCATAGAAGGAAAGGTAAACATGATGTGGGATCAAGTCTTCAGCCTTGAGGAGAATTCTTCCGAGCAGCGCAGGCAGCTCCGCGAGGGTTTGGATGTGCTGTCGCCCACCTGGTTTTCGTTCGATATAAATCTATCGGGGGATATTATAAGCCTGGCGGACACGGATTACGTCAACTGGGCACATGAGAGCGGATATCGGGTGTGGCCCCTGCTGTCGGATTTTTCTTCCGACACGGAGACTGTTTTGAATCAGGATATCAGTCATAATACACTAACCGATACGGATAAGCGCGAGTATGTAATAAATAGACTCATGGAGTTCATAGCCGATTATAATCTGGACGGTATTAATATCGACTTCGAGTATATCCAACCCGAGGACGCCGCTTCATACCTGCAGTTTATCCGTGAACTCAGCCCGTATATGAAATCGGCGGGCGCTGTGCTGTCTGTGGATTTCTTCAACCCCGATCCGCCGGGTTATTGGTCCAAATATTATAACCGTTCCGAAGTCGCTAAGGTCGCCGATTATATATGCGTTATGGCTTATGATGAAAATATCGGCGGTGAAAGCGGGCCGAACGCCTCCATGCCGTATGTCAGAAACGGCGTTCAAGCGACCCTGGAAGAAGTGCCGAAAGAGAAGGTACTGCTGGGCGTGCCGTATTACGTGCGCGTATGGAAGGAAGAGGAGATCGACGGCGCTATCAGAACCAGCAGTCAATCCTATGACATGGAGACCGCTTATAATATCTTCACGGATAATCAAGCGGAGATTACATGGGATAACGCGTACGGCGCCTCTTTCGCCACTTATACGGACAGCTCCGGCGCGGTGTATAAGGCTTGGCTGGAAGATGAGCGTTCCATGAAGGAAAAATTGGATTTGATGAGAGAATTGGATTTAGCGGGTGTGGCCGGATGGAAACGCGGCCTGGAAAGCGACACGGCTTGGGAATTAATAAAAAGTTACGTGAACTGATCGGCGCGGCGCTGGATTGGGTGTATCCGCCGAGGTGCATGGTCTGCGCGGATATCCTGCCGGTAAACGGCCCGAAACAGATCTGCGGTGGATGCGAGGGATTACTGACGCCTATCGTGCTGCCTGTCTGTATAAAATGCGGGGCGCCCGCTGAAACCGAGGAGGCTGAATGCGCCATTTGCCGCAGGCGTAAGCGTGTTTTGAGCAATACGGCTCTCTTTGTTTACGGCGACGTGGCCCGCGAGGTGATCCACAGGTTTAAATACAATGGATGCCGGGGATACGCGGACGGTTTCGCGAAATTAGCCATAGACGGATTGGGCGAGGGCTTTTTTGCCGGGACGGACGCCATGGTTCCGGTTCCCATGTTTCCCAAAAAACGCCGAAGGCGCGGATATAACCAAGCCGAGGAACTGGCTTGGGCGCTGTCGGAAATTACTGGGGTTCCGGTGCTGATTGATTATTTAAAACGGGTGAAAGAAACCAGGCCGCAGGCCGGGCTGACTCCCGCCGAACGCGCGAATAACCTTATAGGCGCGTTCGCGCTTGGCGGGCCGGCAGAGCTAAAATCTTTACTCTTAATTGACGATATATATACTACAGGAGCAACCTTGGACGCCTGCGCCGACCTGCTCAGGCAGGGAGGCGCGGAACAAGTGAGGAGCCTGACGCTGGCTGTGGCGGTGAGGCGTGAAGCGAGCCGCAAGCCGGAAGACGCGGAAGTATATGACGCGCCGATTGTGACATAATAATTTAGCGGAAGAAAGGCGGCGAACGCTGTGGACATGAAAATAAACAACGTGATGAGAACCTACCAGGTTCAGCGACCGGATAAACCGGCGTCTTCAGAGCGCGTTAGCAGAGCGGAAGAACGTACGGATATGGTTACGCTTTCAACCAAAGCAAGGGATTTTTCGGCAATAAATAAAGTTCTTGCCGACACGCCGGACATAAGAGCCGATAAGGTGCAAAACTTAAAAGCACAGATCGACGCCGGAACGTATAACGTGTCCGGCATGGATGTGGCGAATAAACTCTTCGCCCAGTTGGGCTGAAATTTGGCCGCCGCGCGGTACGCGCGGCGGTTTTTTTACGGATTAATCCCATTTGATTACATTGGCGAACACTTCATTGAGATCTATTGTAAAATCCGCAAAGGTAAGATCCGGGAAACTGCCGGGTTCTTTATCCTTAATGTCAGGCGGTTCATGCTCGGAGGGGATTCTGTAGAGGTCATTCAAGACATACACGCCGTTGGACAGCGAATAGATTTCGATCTCTTTTTTGTCCGGCTCGACGATCCAATTTTCGCCGTCCGCGAAGGGCAGGCAGGGTTTCTCGCGCAAATAACGATCAAACATCGCGTAAATATTGCCTTTAACCCGGTTGTGGTTTGAGAACGCCGGCGACATGGCCACTATTTTTTCTCCGCTGATCATCTCCACCTTCAGTTCCCTGCCATTATCGAACGCTTCGCTCATCAAATTCACCTTCCTGTTATGCGCGTTTCAAAATTCCTCCATCAAAAATTTCTCGATATTCATGTGCTTTATGCCGCTCCCGCTCATATCAAGCGCGTCCATACTTACCACAAATTTGGGGAAATTATCCTCGATTTTCAAAAGATTGGCGAACTCCCTGTCCCGCGTTTTTTTATCGGCAAGCAGATACGCGACCTGAACATAGATTGGCTCGTTATTTTTAACTCCGATAAAGTCGATTTCCTGACCGTCAATCGTGCCGACCGTCACCTCATATCCGCGCCGCAAAAGCTCTACGCAAACGATGTTTTCCAAAATTTGGCCGATGTCCTCCGCGGTTTTACCGTAAACCGCTTCCCGTAGGCCGTGGTCTGCGATAAAATATTTCTCGGCAGCCTCTAAAATCCTTTTGCCTTTAATGTCCCGCCTTTTGAGTTTATAAAATAGATAGGCTTCCTCGCAGACTTTGATGTAATTTAAAACCGTATCGGTGCTGACTCTCCGCTGCTCGTTTTTGAAATATCTGGAGATGGAATTCGCCGAAAACGTCTGACCGACGTTGGCTAAAACATAGGTGATAATCCTTTCAAGCAAATCAACGTCCCTGATATTATTCCTTTTTACAACATCCTTTAAGACGACCGAGCTATACAAATCTTCCAAATAAAGATGGATGGCTCTTTCATCGGCGATTATATTGCTTAAAAACGGCATACCGCCGAACTTCAGGTAATCGATAAAGCTCTTGCCCTCATTTAACAGTAAAAATAATATAATTATCGAATGTAATCGATATGCGTACCCAGTTTACGGTTATGTGTTTGTTGATGTATAATAGGCGATGTATACGACGCTCTTTCTTAGCGCGTCCACACGCTTTGACTATTTTCATGGGGGTTGATGAATGGGACGCATATTTAATACAGCCGGGCCATGTGACCCGCGAAAGCATTACATGATTGACGCCACGAGAAGACTCGGTGAGGAAGTTCAGAGCTTGATAAGAGATGAGCAGTATTTTGTCATACATGCCGCGAGGCAGACGGGGAAAACGACGCTGCTGAAAGGGTTGGCGCGGCTGATCAACGCTGGCCCGGATTATCACGCGCTGTACTGCTCGCTAGAAAACGCTCAAGGCATTTCCAATCCCGAAGAAGGGATTCCCACGATAATTGACGCAATCAAGTACGCTTTGGACACAGCGAAGCTTCCATGCGCCTCGAATTTTGGACAGGGCAGCGGCGGCTTTATGTACTCGGTCGCGTTGCAGCGATCAATAAATAAATATTGTGAGATGCTGGACAAGCCATTGGTGGTTTTTTTTGACGAATCTGATTGCTTGTCGGGACAAACCCTTATAAATTTTCTCAGGCAGATCCGCAATGGCTATGTCAACCGCCCCGAAGCCGCTTTTATACATTCGCTTGGCTTGATAGGAATGAGGAACATCCGCGATTACCGGTACGAATACCGCTCGCCGGAAACAACCATGGGAAGCGCGAGTCCGTTCAACATAGTCACAGCGTCAATGACTTTACGCAACTTCAACCACGGCGAGATAGCGGAACTATACGCCCAGCACACAGACGACATGGGACAGGAATTCGAGGAAAGCTCGGTCGATCTGGTCTGGCGGCGGACGCAGGGGCAGCCATGGCTGGTCAACGCGATCGCCCGCGAGATTGTGGGTTACCAAACAGAACATGTGCCGCTCAAACCTATTAACGGGGACATGGTGGAAACCGCCGCCCAAAGCATAATCCTTCACCGCGGCACGCATTTCGACTCTTTGATGGCAAGGCTGCGGGAGGAACGGGTACGCCGTGTGATCGAACCGGTCATCATCGGCGAGACGGACAGACTGAGCAGGCTGTCCGACGATTATCTCTACGCGAAAGACATTGGCCTAATCCGGGACGACAGAGGGAAAGTGGAGATCGCTAACCCGATCTACGCCGACGTCATTGTGCGTACGCTCAACTGGGATACTCAGCAGGAAATAGAGGAACGCGGCTACCCTTACGACATGCCGCGCTACCTGAAAGACGGCCTAGTAGACATGGATTGCCTGCTCCGCGACTTCCAGGCGTTCTGGCGCGAGAACTCGGCGATCTGGCGGGAAAGGTACGAATACAAGGAAGCAGCCCCGCATTTGGTGCTGCAGGCGTTCCTGCAGCGCGTGATCAACGGGGGCGGCCAGATTTATCGGGAAATGGCCGCCGAAACGAGGCGTGTCGACCTTTGTGTGGCATACGGGGGTCATCGATACCCCATCGAGCTGAAGCTGCGCTATGGAGACGATACCCGCTCCGAAGGCATGGATCAGATTTCGGAGTATATGGACACGCTGGGATGCGACACTGGCTGGCTGGTCATTTTTGATCGAAGGAAGACAGTCAGTTGGGAAGAGAAGTTGTATGTTGAAAAAACGGTATTTCGTGGAAAAACGCTCCTTATCTATGGCTGTTGAAACAGAAATGAGCTGTCACCTGTTGGAAAACTCAACGCGACAGCCGCGTGCGCCCGCGCTTTTCAATCTTAAAGCCTCAAATATTTTTGAATCCCATAAGCTAATTATATAAATACTATATCAGCGCAGAGGGGAATTGTCATTTTTTTTATTTTCTGATTAAGGCAGTCCATCCCTTGCTGAATTCATATTACAGGCTGAACAAAACGAATTAATGTCGTTTCGTTCGGCCTGTTTTCCTTATTCCACAAGGCATTTATGCCAATAGAATCGCGAAAGTTTAAAATTGTGAAACAAAATTAAATAATGTCTATTGAGCTAATACGCGTTTGTATGTTATCTTTTAACTAAGAAGAGAGGACATCTCAGGGGGTGTATTATGGCCGCAGTGTTCGTCAAGAAAGGCGGGAAGAATAACAGATTCACGAAAGGTCTCATGAAAAACATATTCATCAGGGATATCGTGAAAAACAAGTACATATACATAATGCTTGTCCCTGTGGGGGCGTATTATGTAATTTTTCACTATATGCCTATGTATGGAGCTCAGATCGCCTTCCGAAATTACGCGCCGCTCAAGGGCATTTGGGGCAGTCAGTGGGTTGGTCTGCAATACTTTAAGGAATTTTTTTCGAGCTACTATTTTACGCGCCTCCTTCGCAATACCCTGCTTATAAATTTTTACGATATCTTATTCGGTTTTCCCGCGCCTGTCATCATGGCGATACTGATAAACGAGCTGCGCGGCACAACGTTTCGGCGCATGGTGCAAACTATTACTTATTTGCCGCACTTTATTTCTCTGGTCGTGGTCTGCGGCCTTCTTACGGACTTTTTGGCGCACGGCGGCGTTATAAACAACATTGCTGCCCTGTTTGGCGGCAGCACCAGTTCGATCCTTTTAGAGCCAAAGGCTTTCCGCGCGGTGTATGTAGGATCCGAAATATGGCAGTCCATGGGCTGGAACTCTATCATATATCTCTCCGCGCTCATGGGTATCCCGTCCGAACTCTATGAAGCCGCGAGGATGGACGGCGCCGGAAGGCTTAGGGAAATATGGAGTATAACGCTGCCGGGCATTCTACCGACCGTCGTCATTATGCTTATCATGCGCGTCGGTAAAATAATGACCGTCGGCGCGGAAAAAATAATCCTTCTATATAATCCGAGCACATATGAAACAGCGGACGTTATATCATCTTTTGTTTACCGCAAAGGTATCCTCGAGGCTGGTTACAGCTATTCCACTGCTGTCGGGCTGTTTAACTCGATTATCAGCTTCGTTCTGGTATATACGGTCAACAGAATAAGCAATAAGCTGACTGATTCCGGTTTGTGGTAAAGGAGGGGATGAAATGGCGATGAAGAGAACCAAGGGCGATATTGTGTTCGACACGATCAACATATTTATCATGCTGATCCTCATTGTGATAACGATTTATCCCCTGCTTCACGTTGTTTTTGCTTCTGTCAGCGATGCCAATCTCCTTCAGCGGCACAGAGGACTGCTGTTGCACCCGTATGGCTTTGACCTGTCAGCGTTTAAGAGTGTTTTCGACAACCCGATGATCTCCATAGGATACATGAACACTATTGTGTATCTGGTCGTTGGCACCGCGATAAACGTTATACTCACGACGTTCGGCGCGTACGCCTTATCGCGCCGAAACCTTTTGCTCGGTAAGTACATAATGTTCGGCATCGTTTTCACCATGCTTTTTTCCGGCGGAATGATCCCCACTTATCTGTTGGTCAAAGATTTAGGGCTTATCAACAGTCGGTGGGCGCTGATGATCCCCAACGCCATGAGCGCGTGGAACTTGGTTATTATGCGAACTTCCTTTCGTGCGGTTTCGCCGAGCCTTGAGGAATCCGCTAAAATTGACGGCGCGAATGATTTTACAATACTGTTCAGGATATTTATTCCTCTGTCGCTACCCGTACTGTCGGTTATGATCCTGTTTTACGGCGTCGGGCATTGGAATTCGTGGTTCAGCGCCATGCTCTATATCCGTAACAGGGATCTCTATCCGCTGCAATTGGTTTTGCGGGAGATCCTGCTCATCAGCACGTCGGACATGACGACCACCGCCGCGGCGGGTGACAACAAAGCCAATATAGGCGAAACGATCAAATACGCCACCATAGTCGCTGCCACCGTTCCTATTCTTTGTGTTTACCCGTTCCTGCAAAAATATTTTGTAAAGGGCGTTATGGTTGGGGCTATCAAGGAGTGATAAAAATGAGGGGGGGATTTTGTTTGAAATGGTGGGAAAAGAACAATTTTAGGCTGATTCAGAACAACTTGCGTGAAACGGACGCGAGTGCGGACGCGGCTCACATAGTCGACCAAGCCGAGGTTTTTGGCGCGAACGCGTTGATGCTCAACACGGGCGGCGTCGTCGCTTTTTATCCGACAGAGCTAAAGTATCACTATAAAAGCCCTTGGCTAAAAGGCGATTTTATCGGCGACGCCGTGAAAAAATGTCACGAGAGGGGCATGAAATTCTTCGCCCGTTTCGATATGAGCAAGGCGCATGAGAGTATTTATCCAAATAAACCCTCGTGGTTTTACGTATCGCCGCAGGGCAAAACCATCAATTATAACGGAATGATCCATACCTGTATCCTCGGCGAGTATCAGCAGGAATACTCACTGAAAATTATCGCCGAGGTGCTGGATCGCTACCCCATCGATGGCATGTATTTTAATATGTTCGGCTTTGTCACCAAAGACTACAGCAATACGTACCACGGTATTTGCCAATGCGACTCATGCCGCGAAAAGTTCTTCGAGATGTACGGTCTTCCCCTGCCAAAGATTGAGGACGCGGCTGACCCCGTTTTCCAAAAATATCTGGAATTCAAGCGGATTATCGTAAACAACACATGGAAGAATATCCGTACGCTGCTCGACAGTAAGGGATTTGAGGACATGCCGATATCTACCAGCACCGCCAACCCGTACATCGATATCGTTCGTCCGGAGTCCAATACGGAGATCCACCGTCCGTACCCACTGTGGCAGTATTCGGCGTCCGAGAATTGTCAATCGATAGAAACTACTTGGGATGATAAGATCGTCAGCAATATCTCAATAAACGCCATCGGCTTGGACTATCGATTCACCGGCGTGCCGACGGCCGATACGAAAGTACGTTTTTATCAGAATATAGCCGCGGGTTCGGGACTCGACTTTTGCGTTATCGGTATGTTCGACGACTATCCGGATCGTGAGAATTTTAAAGTCGTAAAGGAAATATTCAATTTTCACAAGACCAACGAGCAATATTTGGGCAGACTGCGTGCCAAGGCCGACGTAATGCTGGTAAAGCCGAACGCGCTGACGGACGAATATTTGGGGATCTTTAAAATGCTTAAAGAGGAACATATTCAATTCGAGGCGACGCATTTGAGCAACCTCGCCTCGCGGATCAATCGCGGGCATGGGTACAAGACTGTTATCCTTCCGAATGTGCCGGATTTGGACGAGGAACAGCGCGAAGTGTTACGGGGGGCGGCAGATCGGGGAATGAGCATTGTGGCGACGGATCGCTCGCTTATAGGTTCGAAAGAAAACGCTGCCTTTTTATCGGAGCTGTTCGGCGCGAAACGCGTCCAAAAGACGTGGGACGCGCGCTGGGCGTATATTGACGTTTCTGAAAACCGCGAGATATACAAGAGCTATCCGGAACGCGACTGGCTGTTTATCGACGGCAATTTTGCCCAAGTCAATTACGGCGACGGCGTCGAGCTTTCCGCGCGATTCATTTCAGCGGGCCGTTTCGGGCCTCCTGAAAAATGCGGCGGCAACGAAAAAACAGACCGTTTCGCCGTGGCCATTAAAAAGAACGGAAAAGGCTCGTTTGTTCATATGCCTTGGCAAGTGGGGTGGATGTATCAAAAATACGGCTACGAGTGCCATAAGCGTCTTTTCGTCGACGTACTCGATCATATCGTGGATTCGAAGTGGAAGGTAAAGACCAACGCGCCTATCAACGTGGAGATATCGACCGGCAAATTGGAAAACGACGGTTCCGGCAGAACGGAAAACATCCTGCACGTCCTGAATTTATCCGGTTACAACGGTATGACTTTCTTCCCGCCGAACGATATTCATGATATAAAGATAACCCTGACCGGACTCGGCAGGCAGACAAAAGCCCGCAGCTTGGTTAGCGGCAAAGACGTCCCGTTCACAATGGACGGGGACGATGTCGTTTTTGAGATTGAAAAACTCGGTATTTTTGAATCCATTGTCATGGAATAATTTTAAGGAGGGTGTATTTATGAAAAAAAACATCAGTTTCGCGTTATGTATGATTTTGTTCGTGATGTCCGCGTGCGCCTCGTCGGCGCCCGGCACGAGCGATTCCACCTCAACGGAGACTGCTCCCCGGACGGAAGTCGCAACCGCCGCCGCGGGTGATACCTCCCCGGATACGAACGCCTCCGGCCTCCCGATTGTCACCGAACCATTGACCCTCACTTATTGGAGCATTTTCCCATCCAAAAACGCCGAAACGCGCAAAAGCTTGGGTGAGGTCACGGCCTATATGGAATTGGAAAAACGTACCGGAATCAAAATCGATTGGCAGCATCCTCCCATTGGGCAGGAAAAAGAGCAGTTTAACCTGATGGTCGCGTCCGGCGATATCCCCGATTTGATTTATTACGGATGGCAGACAGCGCCCGGCGGCCCGCAAAAG
>JAISZF010000127.1 GCA_031269415.1 Clostridiales bacterium | reverse complement strand
GGCGCCGGCCGCGGCGGATCTGCTCATACGTCATTTTCAGGATATGAATATCGGGCCTGACGAGTATGATTTGATCCTGACGGGCGACTTGCTCAACCAGGGAATCGGCAGCACATATGGCGTCCGTTCGACGGAGCGGCCTTTTTTCGGCTTGTTTGGAGCTTGCTCCACAATCGGCGAGGCTATGACGATTGGATCGGTCTTTGTGGACGGCGGATTTGCCGATCATATAGTAGCCGCCGCGTCCAGCCATTTCGGCTCGGCGGAAAAGACCTTCCGTTTTCCGATGGAGTCGGGCAATCAACGCACACCAACCTCCTCGTGGACGGTGACGGGTGACGGCGCGATGGTTATCGGAGCGGAGGGCGAAGGCCCGCGTATAACAGCCGCGACCACGGGCCGCATTGTGGACATGGGCATTAGAGACGCGTCGCATATGGGCGCGGCGATGGCGCCGGCCGCGGCGGATCTGCTCATACGTCATTTTCAGGATATGAATATCGGGCCTGACGAGTATGATTTGATCCTGACGGGCGACTTGGGGCATTACGGTTTAGAACTCCTGAGAAGCCTGATGAGCGAAAAGGGTTACGACATCAGCGGGAACTGCGACGACTGCGGCGTGGAAATATTCGATAAAGAGAGTCAGGACACCCATGCCGGGGGCAGCGGCCCGGCTTGTTCCGCGGTAACCTTCGCGGGATATTTCTTTCCGGAACTGCTGCGGGGGAACATAAGGAAAATGCTGTTCGTGCCCACAGGCGCGCTGATGAACACAACAACGTCCCAACAGGGCGAAAGCATACCGGCGATCGCTCACGCCGTCCGAATAGAGGCTTAAGGAGGAGAGTATGGATTACCTGAAGGCGTTTATCGTAGGAGGGCTTATCTGCGTAATAGGGCAGATCTTAATAGATAAAACCAAGCTGACGGCGGCACGCGTTTTAGTCTTTTTTGTGATTGCCGGATGTATACTCGGCGGGCTGGGGTTATACGGCAAATTGGTGGAATTCGCGGGAGCGGGCGCCACAGTGCCTCTGCCGGGGTTCGGCTATGTGCTGTCCAAGGGAGTTAAGGAGGAAGTGGACGCGCATGGCTTCTTGGGTGTGTTAACCGGAGGGTTTAAGTCTATGGCGGCGGGCGTTACCGCGGCGGTTCTGTTCAGCTTTCTAGCTTCTCTGGTGTTTTCACCCAAGGAGAAATAATATGCTGAGCGCCTCATTAGACGAGAATATAAAAGAGTTAGAGGATATGTTCGCGGATTGCGGGGATCTGGTTCACCGCAAATTCCCGGTCGGCGAGAATAAGGACATCTGGCTGTATGTGGCTTACATCGACATGCTGGTGAACCGCGATACTCTGGAGAATCAGGTTATAAACCAGTTGATGGTGTTCTCGTGGCAGACTCCGCCCAAGCCCGAGGCTCTAAGCGGAGATCCCCTGTCCGCTTTGATAGACAGCGGCGTTACCACCGCGGATATCTCCAAGGTCAATAATCTACAGGCTGCCGCCGACGCGATCCTATCCGGCGATACCATACTTATGGCGGACGGGTCGGCGTCGGTATTGACGATCTCTACCAAGGGCTGGCCCAGCAGGGGCATATCCTCGACGGAAAACGAAGTGGTTGTGCAGGGCTCCAAAGACGCGTTTTCAGAATCATTCCGTATGAACACCATGCTGATACGCCGCAGGATTAAAGACACAAAACTCAAGTGCAAGCAACTGGTGGTGGGAGAGCGTTCTAAATCCAGCGTGGCTCTGATGTACCTGGAAGACCTGACAAGGCCGTCAATATTGAACGAGGCGCTCAGACGCGTACAGAGCATAGACATCGACGGGATCTTAGACATAGGGTATATAGAGCAGTTGACGGAAGACGACTGGAAATCGCCTTTCCCGATGGCGCAGATAACCGAGCGGCCGGACAAGGCTTCCGCCGCGATCCTGGAAGGACGTATTGTGATAGTTACCGACAACTCGCCGTTTGTTATGATTATACCCGCAACGCTGAATACATTTTTCCAAGCTTCGGAGGATTACTATCAGGGCTGGCAGATCATGTCCTTTGTCCGTTTGCTGCGTTTCGCGGCGGGGATAATGGCCGTCGCGCTGCCAGGTTTATATATCGCCGTCGCCGTCTATCACCCCTCCATGATCCCGCTGCTGCTGCTGTTTAAGATGGCCGGGGCGCGCCAAGCCGTCCCGTTTCCGGCTGTGTTTGAGATATTGCTAATGGATTTAGCGTTCGAACTGCTTCGCGAGGCCGGAATCAGGCTTCCGCGCCCGGTCGGTAACGCCATAGGCGTGGTGGGCGGGCTGATTATTGGGCAATCTGCGGTGGAAGCGGGACTGGTCAGCCCATTTGTGCTGATTATCGTGGCGCTCACCGCCATAGCCGGGTTCGCGATCCCTCATATTAAGCTGGTTAACAGCTTTCGCTTGATAAAGTATATCATACTGTGTTTTTCATCCATGCTGGGGCTTTTAGGGTTTTGGATAGGTACGCTGCTGGTGCTGATTCACCTCGTCTCATTAAAGAGCTACGGTTTTCCATATCTCTTCCCGTTTGTTTCGGGGGATGTGAACGGTTACTCGGACATGAAAGACACACTGTTCCGCGCGCCGTTGTTTAATATGAAAAAGCGGCCTATATTCGCCCGGCCGGATCATTCCGAGCGTATTCACACAAGCAAACCGAACGCCGCGGCTAAGGAGTAGATATGTTCTCTCTGAATAACAAGATTTCTATCAGGCAGATGCAGGCGCTGCTGATTCTGGATATATTCGGGGCGGGCATTATCATGCTGCCGCGCAAAGCCGCGGAGTACGCGGGACAGGACGCGTGGATGGCTATCGCCGCCGCCGCGGTTTTTGCGGTACTCGCGGTTTACCTTATGACCAGCGCGGCGCGGCTGTATCCACATGACTCTTTTGTAAGCCTCGTTTCGCGGCTGCTATCAAAACCCGCCGGAAAATGTATCGCCGTGTTGTTTACCGCGAAACTTCTGTTTAACTGCGCCATTGAGCTGCGTTTATTCGGGGAGATACTGCGCCAGACAATGCTGCCGGACACTCCGTTCGCCGTGGTCTGCGCGGCAATGATCGCGGTCAGCGCCTACGCCGCGTCCAAGGGGTATGAAGCCCGCGCGCGGATCGCGCAGATACTTCTCCCTCTGATATTCGTCCCGCTTATATTTCTGTTCGTTTGGGGCCTGTTCGACGTGGATCTCTCCAACCTGCTGCCGGTGTTCGCGGTAAAACCGGATAAGCTGCTGATGGGCGCGGCACGCGCCGGCACCGCGTTTTCCGGACTGGAACTGATCCTGATCGCCGCGCCGTTCGCCGTCCGTCCCCTTGCCGTGCGCAAGGGCATGATTCAAACGGTTATTGTCATCGGGGCGTTCATGATATTTATAACATGCGTGACAATCGCCAAGTTCGGACCCGCCGAGGTCACCCGCCAACTCTGGCCAGTGCTGGAAATGATGGATCTTATAGACTTGCCCCGCGCGTTTATAGAGAGACAGGAAGCCCTCATCATGAGTTTTTGGATCATATCCAATTTTGCCATCGTGAACAGCGGTCTGTTCTTTTCCTCCATTCTGTTAAAAGACACGGTGGGGAAGGGGAGTCATTCGCTTTATATTATCATTTGTATGCCTGTGGTGTTCGCGGTTTCCCGCTTTGTGCTGAGCGTTGAACAGGCGGATCGTATAATAGACCTGGTTTTTTATACACTGGGCATTGGGTTCATGATTATTCTGCCTGCCGTTCTTTTAGCCGCGGCGGCCATCAGGAAAGCCGGTGAAGCGTCTGCGAAAACATAGTCGGATATATAGGATCCTGCCCGCTATACTCGCGTGTTTGTTATCCGTCGGCTGCTGGGATAAAGTGGAGATAGAAAATAGGGGTTTTATCATATCTTTAGGGATCGACAAATATGATAATAAGAAAAAATCCACCCAATCCATGGAAGGCGCTGAAGAACAGAACCGCTATACCGTCACCGCCTCCATGCCCAATGTTACGGATATGAAAGAGAGCGCGGTAAGCGATAAGAGCAAAGACGTAAAGCGCGCGGACTGTTCCACGGTTTCGGGCTGCGTTCAGTTGATGGACGCCGCTTCCAGTCAGAAGCTCTATCTGGGGCAGACAAAACTCCTTGTGATGGGAAAAGAATTGCTGTCCGACGCGGATCTCTTCCGCCAGGCAATGGACGCTATGGAGAGGAACAGGGATATAAGCCGGAAATTGTACTTGCTGTCCACCAAGGAACGCGCGGAGGATATACTCGGGCTGGAAATCCCCGGGGAACCTATGCTGGGGATCTTCGTGGAGAATTATTATAAGAGCGGCGGAGCGGGTTCTTACGGCTTTTACAAGGTGCTGGAGAAGAGCGTATCCGATCTGCGTTCGACCGGCTGTACGCTGATTCCGGAAATAGAGAAGCGATCGGGAGAGGATGACAAATCCGAGGAGATAACATTCGGCGGATACGCTGTTATTAAAGATTATAAATTAGCCGGATGGCTGGACGATCTGGAAACCAGAGGTTACGCCTGGGTGATGGGAGACTGCCGCGATTCGGGCGTAACAGTTGTTTATAACGATATGTATCTGCCGCTTAAGGTATTGAGAAGTAAACCGCGCGTAACGTTTTCACAGAGAAACGGAAAATTGGAATGCCTGATTCGCGTGAATATAAGCGGGGCTGTAAACGAATACGATTTTAACGCGGCGGATTTGAATAAGCCGGAGAATCTTAAGGCTTACGAAGCCGAGTTTGAGCGGGCGGTATCGGAGGAAATAAAACGGACGGCCAGCCGGGTTCAGTCTGAGATGAGCGCGGATATCTATAATTTTAAAGATTCACTGAGAAAAAAGGATTATAAACTCTTCTTGGCATATGGGGAGGATTGGGAAAGGCATTACCATCAAATGGAAATCATACCTGATGTGAAGGTGGATATAATAAGCATAGGCACAATCAAATGAAAGGAATGTTCACTTCAATGAAAAAATGTCTGTCTTTAATATTCGCTGTATTATTCATAGTATCGTCTGGAATGACCGCGGCGGGCTCTGATAAAACATCGCGTAAGGATAAGAAGATTGACCCGATTGATGATTTATTCGCGGACTACGCGCTTGTCGCTCCGCCGGAGCCGGTGAATTTACCTATAATTATGTATCATCAAATCTCCGAAAATAGGGGTAGGCTGGATACCTACGTTATCTCTCCCGACGAATTTGAGGAGGATTTGAAGCTGTTCAAGGACAACGGTTTTACTACCATAGCCGTTTCGGATCTGATCAAATTCGTCACGAAAAAAGGGGAGCTGCCGGAAAAGCCCATTATGCTTACTTTTGACGACGGCTTTGAGAGCGATTACGTATACGCGTTTCCATTGCTCAAAAAGTATGAGATGAAGGCTATATTCTCGATAATCGGAAGGTTTACGGACATGTTCTCGGAAGAGGGCGTTGTAAAACATATCAATTATTCGCATCTGTCCTGGGATCAGATTACGGAAATGCATAAGTCGGGATTCGCGGATTTTCATAACCACACCTACGACATGCATGTGATTGACAAACGCCGCGGTGCGCTGCCGCGAAAATACGAGAGCGACGAGGAATATGAAAAAGTAATCAAAGACGACCTGGGAAAGCTGAACGAGGAGTATAAGGAACATATCGGAGTTTCGCCGGAAGCGTTTACCTGCCCGTTCGGCTGCTATAACGACCGCCTGAAAGAGGCGGTGCGCAAAGTGGGGTTCTCCGTGATCTTCTCATCGGCGCAAACAATGAACACACTTACCGGCGACCCGGAGGAACTCTTCAAGCTGAACCGTTTTGTGAGGGAGCATAATAAAAATATGGATAAGCTCGTAAGTTCATGGGACAAATATTATAACAAGGACAAGGAAAATAAGAATAATGACAACAAATAGATTATTCCCTGAACAAAACAGGCTTCTATTTTAATACAAGCCCCCATATAATATGTGTAGCCACATACTGTATGGGGGTCTTTTCATGACTGTAAAATACATAGGATTTTCTCAGAAAACAGAGAGAACGCGACAGCTTAAACGGTTCGGGAAGATAATTTTCGCGCTTCTCGTGCTGCTGATAGTGGGATGCGGAGACAACAGCGACACGCACGACGGATCCGCGGCCGACGCGGTGGTGGATATAGGGCATACCGCTGAAATAGGCGATCCGAGCTTCTTTGAGGAGCCGGTGACCAATAATGTCACCCCGGCTGAAATCCCCGCTCTGCAAGGCGACAGGATAGGGAACGACTTGGGCGTGACCAGGGCGATGGCCGCGAAGATGCTGGCGCTGGCGTTATACGGCGGGAATGAGATAGATTCCATGGAACGCGAGATCGAGTTTACGGACACTGATAAAACCCAATGGTATGACAAGTACATCAACGCGGTGTATATTCAGGGCTGCATGTCCGGCGACGGAGACACATTCGCGCCGAACGAGCCGTTTACGTTTGAGCAGGTCCGCGTTGTGCTGAGCCGGCTGGATCCCGAACAAAGCGTTAACATTCAGGATAAAGGCGAGAACGCCTCAAAAGCGGTTTCATACGAGCTTTGGGTCGACATATACATTGAACTCCTGAAGGTTCTTGAGGTAAGCGACATAGAAAGCAAGAATTTTGTGATTATGGCGGCCGCGGGCAATAACAGCAAGCTGAGCAACTGGTACATGATTTCGGATACAGGGCCGTATCGGCACGCCGGATTGAATATAGACGGCGATATAGATAAACGTGTTCAAGCGCTTGTTAAGGGCAAAGAGATAGTGGCGCTGATGTCGGTTACGGATCAGTCGCCGGTAATACGCAACGCGTTTGTCGTCCGGCGCGACGACGAAACGATAACTGTATTTTCCGGAGGCGCGGAACGTACATATAATTATCCTAATGAGCTTGCGGACGCGCCGGGCAAGATCTGTGACATACGTATCGATAACGGGCGCGCCATTGATGTGACGGTCAAATCGGAGAATATCAGCGGCGTTGTGATGCGGACAAACGACAAGCAAATAGAGATCGGCGATAGCTCGTATGAGCGCGGCGAGGATTTCAAGGTGTATTCCACGGCGGACGGGCAGGTAAAATGGAAAGAGGTGAAGGATCTGATAGTCGGCGCGGACATGGCCGTCTTTATGATGGAAAGTAACAAAGCCTGCGCGGGTATAATAACCAAAGCGGCCGAGCTGAATAATATCAGGGTGGCTTTGCGAACGACTGGATTTAAAGGTCTTGTTCATACATACGTGAAGGGAACTTCGGACGTTGATTATACGGTTATATCGGGTGAAGAGAAAACGCGATTCAAGGCGGGAGAAAGCTTTGACGCAGACACGCTTCCCAAGAACAGGCGTATCTTTGTTAAACCGGATGATCCCGCCGAAACTATTGAGATCACAACCATTGAACGCGACTGGCCGGACGGGAGCAGTCCCAGGTACCCCGGGATTATAGAGATCGGCGTTGAAAACGGCGGATATTCCGTAATAAATGAATTGTCTCTGGAGCAGTATCTGTACGCTGTCGTCCCCAGCGAAATGCCCACGTCATACGGGCTGGAGGCGGCGAAGACGCAGGCGGTCACAGCTAGGAGCTACGCGTACAACCAGTTTTACCAGAACCGGTTTCACGAGTACGGGGCCAATGTGGACGACTCCATCAGTTGTCAGGTTTACAATAATATTCCCGCGGATGATATATCGAGACAGGCAGTGGACGAAACGCGGGGTATGGTGATTAAATATGAGGGAAGCGTAATCAGCGCCAATTTCTTTTCCACTTCCTCCGGCATGACGGCCAACAGCGGCGAGGTGTGGGCGTCGCCGGAAAAGGAATTTCCCACGGCGGATACGCCGTATCTGGTGGCGACCCGTGAATACACGGGCAAGGATTACGGCGCGCTGACCGACGAAGAGAACGCCGAGCGCTTCTTTAAGTCCATGGATGTAACCGGATATGACAGCGATACGCCTTGGTTTCGCTGGAACGTAAGCATGACCTCGGCGGAACTGACCGCGTCGATTAACGTGAACCTGAAACAGCGGTATGAGGCCGCGCCCGCGCTGATCAAAACGCTGATAGACGGGAAGAATTTTCGCAGCCGCCCGATAGAGAGCATCGGGTATCTGCGGGATTTGGAGATCACCAAACGGGGGGAAGGCGGCAATATCATGGAAATGAGGATTACAGGCTCCAACGCGGTGATCCTGGTTGAAACGGAGTATAATATACGGGCCTTGCTGCAGCCAAAGAAGAATACGGCGAACGGCGGCGATATTGTTATAGCCCGCAAGGACGGCAGTACATCGGCCAATATGAGCATGATGCCCAGCGCGTTTTTTGTAATGGAAAAATCGGAAGGGCGGAGCGGGCTGGAGGAGGTTACGTTCTACGGGGGCGGATACGGCCATGGCGTCGGATTGAGCCAGAACGGGGCAAGGGGCATGATCGGGAAAGGGTTTAACTTCACCCAGATACTGACGCACTACTATCCCGGGACAGAGATTAAAAAGATAGGTTGAGTTTGAGGCGGCCGGCTGTATTCGGCCGCTTTTTCACGCCGTCCGCGATTCCAAACCGTATCATGAATAGCTTCCTCAAAGTATGGCAATGGTATTGAATAAGGATACGTTGATTTTTGGAGGTTACTATGACTGCTGACAATTCAACATTGCCGTATCAGCCGGAGGATACGTGGAAACTGACAGAGTATATGAGACTCGTAATGGAGAACGCCCCGTTTGTGTGTATACTGCTGAACGAAGAATTCGAGGTCCTTTACTGCAGTGATTCTCTTCTGTATCACATCGGCGTCGCGAGCTTCGATGAAATAAAGGGTATGAATCTGCGGGACGGGTTTAAAAAGTACTTCGGCCGCGATATGCGCGAGTGGGCGCAACGGAATTTCAGCCGGCTCACAAACGGCGAGGATATAGTATCAATGGATTGCGAACTGAATTGGCCCGTCGGAAGCCCGCGCTCCTATCTGCTTACAGAAAGGCGTCTGAAGGACAAAGAGGGCGTCGGGGACGGCATAGTTATCATACTTCAGGACGTTACGGATCTGCGCAGGGAAGAAGCCGAACGCCAGAGGCAATTTGAGGTAACAAGCAAGCTGAACGCTTACATGAAGATGGTAATGGAATTTACGCCCAACGTCATCTTTTTACTGGATCGGGAAGCCCGCGTGGTCTATTACAGCAGGACTGTCTTAAGTCTGCCGGGAATTGGCAGCGCGGCTCAAATAAGCAGAGAGACCTTAAGCGATATTTTTGAGAAGCTTCAAGACTCCGGGTTCGCGGAACAGGGATTGGAGAGATTCAGGCGATTACAATACGGCGAGGAATATTTGTTAGATAATGAGTCGTTGAGCTTTCCTAACTCAGGCAAGCGGCATTTTCAGATCGCGTACAGAAGGATTACTGATAGGAATGGTGAGTTTGACGGCGTTCTCCTTGTTATGCAAGATACAACCGTGCTGATTGAGGAGGAGGACGAGCAGCGAGTGAGGGATTTGCTTAGAGCGACCCCCTTGGTTTGTATGCTGTGGGATGAAAACGGCAACGTATTGGATTGTAATCAGAGGACTTTTTTCATATTCGGCTATCCGGAAGGGCTGCCCGCTGAGCGTTATCAGGAGATCGTCGGGCTGCAGCCCGAATATCAGCCCGACGGAGTCAAAACCGAGGAAATAAGGAAGGATATGATCCGTAAAACCCTGTCCGACGGTTACTGGCAACTGCGTATAATGCTGAGTAAAGCCAACGGAGAGCCATTGCCGGCGGAAGTTACGAGCGTGCGGGTGTCTTTGCTTAACAGCCGTCTGCTGCTCGTGTATGTTAAGGACCTTACGGAGATAGCGGCTCGGCAGGCTGAAGCAGAAGAAGCCGAGGAACGCGCCAAAGCTATGGAGCTGCAGAAACAGGCCGCTCAAGCGGCGACGCAGGCCAAGAGTCAATTTTTGGCGTCCATGAGCCACGAAATCCGAACGCCCATGAACGTTATAACAGGCCTGCTGAATTTGATGCGCACGGACAACCTGGATAAACAGCAGATTCAGTATATAAGCGATATCCAGCGCATGTGCGGCGTCTTGCTGGAGATTATAAATGGAATTTTAGATTTTCATAAGATTGAAACGGGCAAAATGGAACTCCTGCCGACCCATTTCAACTTGAGGATGCTCTTTGACAGAGCGGTTTCTTTGAACTGTTTTATGGCGGAGGCTAAAAGCCTTGAATTTCTGAGCGAATATGACGACAGCCTTCCGGAAACGGTATATGGGGACGAAGTGCGTGTCTATCAGATTGTCAGCAATCTTGTGACCAACGCCGTTAAATACACGCATGAGGGCTTTGTCAGATTGCGCGTCAAGCGCGTGTTTGAGAACGAAATGCCCTATATCACTTTCATTGTGGAAGATACCGGCATTGGGATAGAGGAAAAGAATTTCAAGACGCTTTTCAGAGAATTTGAGCAGTTTGACAAGCTGAAGAATAGAGGCATTATTGGTACCGGTCTGGGTCTGGCGATCAGCAAACGGCTTGCGGAGATGATGAACGGACAAATCAGATTCTCAAGCGAATATGGCAGAGGTTCGGTGTTTACGGCGCTGCTGCCCTTGCCGAACGGGAACGCGGATAAGGTGTCCACTCCGACTATCACGCGTTTGGTTTTGGCGCGGCCGGACACCAAAGTGCTTGTCGTGGACGATAACCCCCTCAACCTGAAGGTAGCCGCCGGGATGCTGAACCGCCACGGGATAAAAGCGGAAACCGCCACAAGCGGCGTGGAGGCCGTTGATAAGATTAAAGCGGCGCGATATGATCTGATTTTTATGGATCATATGATGCCGGAGATGGATGGGATTGAAGCGACCAAGATTGTGCGCGGCATGAAAGGCGAGTACTACAGACGGCTTCCGATAATAGCGCTTTCAGCCAACGCTGTTTCAAGCGCCAGGATGATGTATATCAATGGCGGCCTGAACGATTTTGTCTCAAAGCCGATAGACGGCAACGAACTGAACCGCGTGCTGCGCAAATGGCTTCCTCCCGAAAAATTGAGCGATAAAGAGTCTCCGAGCGAATCTCCGGCAGACGCCGGGGAGCATGGCCTGATAGAGGAATTGAGCGCCATAAGCGATATAGATACGGAAATCGGGATAGCCCGCGTAGGTGGGAACGCGAATCTTTATATCAGCGTATTGCGCCAGTTTTATAACGGGATTGACAGGGAACTCCGCGAATTACAGAGAATGGCGGATGAAAAGAAATGGAAAGAGTACGGCATACGGATGCACGCGTTGAAAACGGTATTCGCCAATATCGGAAATCAGAGTATGTCGGACCGTGCGTACGCCTTGGAAATGGCGGTTAAACAAGACGCGGCGATCCGCGAGAGCGATACCGGGCTGTTCCGCGCCGCCCTGGAGCGATTCCAAGCAGATCTGGCGCGGACTTCCATAGCGAAAACGGACGATAGGATAAAGCGCACTGTTTCCACGGACGAGCTTATAGACTTGCTGAACAGAATGTCGGAAGCTTGCGCGGAATTCCGCGGCGAACTCGCCGAAGAACTTGCCGGCGAACTCTCAAGTGTCAGCTTTAATGAGAGAATCGACGCCCGTTTAGAAGAGATAAACGCCTATATCCGCACTTATGACTATAATAAAGCGGAGGAACTGATAAAAGAAACTGTTGAGACATTGGATATATAATAAAAAGCTGCCGTGTTAACCACCATAGTGGTTTAGCGGCAGCTTTTACTGCTTATGTTTGGACTTTTACACCTCTAAGAAATCTTCCCCGCCTTTACTCTCGCCGTTGAAAACGTAATAAGCCTTGTGTTCCTGCGGCTTGTAGTAAATCTTCATGGATTTCAAGTCTTTCATCTTTTTTCCCTCAGACTTCCAAGTGCTTTTGACGGCATCTTCTATTTGTTCCAGATTTATTTGCCGCCCATCGAATTCAACATAAAATTCAGGTTTCATGCGTACCCCTCTCAATATTCATTTGTTTTTTATTTATAATAGATTATTTCGGGGCGTTTGTCAAACCTTATCTTCGTTTTGTTCGGTGGGTTCCTCGGGGTTGAAGCTTAACGCGTCCGTCTCAATTTTAGAGATAGACACCTCATACGCTATTTTATCCAGCACTTGGCCGTCTTCTTTCTTTTTTTGATAGACCCGGCTCTGCATACGGCCATATACGCATATCTGGTCGCTGGTTTTCAGGCGGCCCGCGAAACGCGCGTTCCTGCCCCAGGCTATACACGGAATGTAATCCGATTTATTATAAGACCGGTTAACCGCAAGCAGCAGATCGGCGATCTCGCGCCCAAACGGCGTAGTCCGATAGATGGGCGGCTTGCATATAAAGCCGTTAAGCATAATCTCGTTGGGGTTTAGATCTGAGTCGCTCTCAAGCCGCTCAATATCCTTCGCGAATATAGTTAAAACCAGTTTATTTTTTTTATCGGACTCGACATAGTTATTATAAGAACGGATTTGACCTGTAATATGTACCAGCGTACCCTCCTCATAACGTTCCCCCTCCAGGAGCCTTTCTGAGATGGTTACAGGCAGAATATCCGACGCCTCGCTTAACCGGAGGACCTCAACTGAAAAATTAAAGAAACCTTCCCCGTAATATTCGTGGCTGAAGCTGAAATCAGATACAATCTTCCCCACAATATTGGCGCTGTTGTTGGACGATAACCCATCCTGCGGCATGTAATAACTCTCCCTTCTCTTTGCATTTCCAAGCCGTCAGGCAGACGTCGCAGCCATGGCGTTTCGCCGGCTGGCGTCATACAGTGGGGGCTTCGCTTCACCTCCGTATATAAAGCATTGCTTGGAAACAATCGGTATATCTGATAAAATCTATTCTCAATACACTTTATTTAGAACCATAACTTGAATGCCGGCGACCAGAGCGGCGGTTATCGCGGCCAGCCAATTCTCCGCGCCGCGGCGTTCTGTGTCCGCTGATACGCCGAATTCCTGCTGTTCAACGCTGCCGCCAGACAGCGTGGGCAGATCGCGCTGTACGCAGATCTGAATCTCATTCTCCATAACGCTGGAAGCGGTTACGCATACCTTATTATTAAACCCGTAGGTTATCAAAAGCCCGCGGCTGTTTGCCGCCAAAGTGAGTATATCCTTCTGATCGGGGTTCATAATAAAAAAATGGTTTTCCCGCAAATCTATAACGCGCCCCGCTATTTGGCTTTCGCCGGCGGCGGTAAGAATATCCACGGGAATCGTTTGAGCCGATTGCTCTAAGTCTATTACCGAAAACTCCCGCGCGACGCCAGCGCTCTCCAATATCTCCAGCAGGCAGCTCGCCGTTTCATGGCTTTGCCCCCCTATTATGCCGATAACAGGCATTAGCGTTCCTCCCTCGATCTCTTCTTGAGCGGCGCGCGTCTTTCACGCGCCTGGTACATCTGTTATCTATTTTTCGACACATGGGCTATTAATATGTTAGTGAATTTTTACCACGTAACAGGCGCGGGGTTGGCGATATGCAGATTTTGGTATAAATTGGGCTGTTGACAACGTTGTCTCTCGCCAGTCCCACTACGCGATCCTGATGTTTTCGACCTTATGGGTTTAGGTCTCTGAGTTAGCGGGATGAGAGATTAAGGACGCGTCGCAGCTAAAA
>JAISZF010000121.1 GCA_031269415.1 Clostridiales bacterium | reverse complement strand
ACTCAAACCCATTCACAGCGTCCTGATTAACCGACCAAGTCATCAGCCCGCGAATCTCGTTGCCCTCCGACGCCAAGCGATCCAGCGCCCACAGCACATCGGCAGGATTTGCCACGTATCCGTTAAGGGCGGCGGCGGGCGACGAGGGCAGCCCAATCGCGAATTTATTCGCGGGTATGCGCATATAGTCGCTTGTGCCCGTAACTATGGCGTGCGTCAGCGTATATAAGAATTCCGCCTTATGCTCGTCGTCATTCTGCGATAAGTACATATTGTATTCATCCGACCAAATTCCGTCGGCGCCCTGATTGTAGTACTGCGGAAATATCAAGTCATAATAACCTTCCAGATCCATGATGATGGGCTTATACCGGGCGTCCGCCCCTCTCAGTTCGGTGAATTCGGGCGCCAGCGTAATAAAGAACGGCCTCCCCTGCGCGGTGAAGCTGTCCTTAATCTCACGCAGCGCGGCGGGTATGACGGTACGGTTTTGAGCGGCCGTAACGGACGCGCCCTCCAGGTCTATATCTACCCCCATAAACCCGTATAGATTCACGATTCGGAGAATCTCATCCTTGAACCTCTGTTTGTCCGATTCCGTCAAAGAGACGCCCTGATGCGCGCCTCCCAGCGATATTAACACAACCCTGCCCTGCGCTTTCAGCATATCAATACCGGCCCTGAACTCGGAATCACTCATCTTTATCGGAGTGAAAGTCGGCATACCGCCTATGTCCGGCTCTAAGAACGCCACGCAGATCACGTTGTATTCTCCCGGTATCCGATTAAAAGCAAGACTCGGCTGCCAGCCGAACCAGAACCCGCATAAAACCTGTTCAGGTATCGGATCATCAATCCGCGCCGCGCCGGCGGGCGTCCGTTCGCCGGCGGGCGTCCGCTCCGCGCCCGGCAATTGATCCGAAGGACTCTCCGGTATATTGGAAATCTCACGTGACATATTGTTTCTTCGTTTCATCTGATTTGCCATAAGAAGCAGTGTGGAAGCATAAACTACTGGATTCATATTATTTCCTTTCGCTGTAACCGCAACGCGTTCATACACCTTACAGTATATGATTATCGCGGGAAATACGTCAGTATTAATATTCCTCTAAAAAGATACGCTTTTCACCATGTCTCTTATACCCGATCACAGCGTCTGTATTTACATTCTCCGCGCTCTTGAATATATTCTTTTCGATAATCGGATTCAGTTTGCGAAGTTCCTTCAGCAGCCGTTTTATCTCCTGCCGCTTGGAACCTCCGCCGTCGTCCGGCGCGCAGTATTCGGTAAACCGGCAGCCGCAGCGTATAAACTCCAGCTTATGATAATTCCTCCAGGCGATAATCGCGTCTTCGCGCGTCAAATATAAAGGCCGGATAAGTTCCATGCCCTCAAAATTTTTACTGCGCAGTTTGGGCATCATCGTCTTAAATTCCCCGCCATAGAACATACTTAACAGGGTCGTTTCAATCACGTCGTCATAATGATGGGCAAGGGCGATCTTATTGCAGCCCAGTTCACGCGCCTTCTTGTATAGATGGCCCCGGCGCATTCTGGCGCAGAGATAGCACGCGCCCTCGCCTACTTTCGCGACTGTGTCAAAGATATCCGTCTCAAAAATGGAAACTGGGATACGCAGCAATTCGGCGTTTCGCTCTACCGCTGTTCGGTTCTCCGTGTTATAGCCAGGGTCCATCGTCAAATAAACCACATCGAAAGCGGTCAGGCTGTACCGCTTCAGTTCCTGCATACACTTGGCTAAAAGCGTGGAATCCTTGCCGCCGGATATACAGACGGCGATCCTGTCGCCGTTTTGTATCAGTTCATATGTCTGTAGAGCCTTGATAAACGGACGCCAGATGCCGCGCCGGTATTTTTTTATAATGCTGTTTTCAACCGCCTGATAAATTTCCAAGGGAAATCATACCCCTGTTTCGTCGAATCGGCTTATTACGCGGCTCACTATCCCGTATTCTATCGCCTGGTTAACATCCATCCAGTGATTTCTCAAGGTATCCTGATCTACCCTTTCCAATGGCTGGCCGGTCGCGTCGCTGATCATCCTGTTAATCCTGGCCCTCATTTTAATGATCTCATCCGCTTCGATCTTAATATCCGAAGCCTGGCCTTGCGCGCCTCCCAGAGGCTGGTGGATCATATAGCGCGTATTGGGCAGGGACAGCCGGTCCTCTTTATTCGCGGCTAAGTAGATGGTTATTCCCGCGCTGGCTACCCAGCCGGTGCCGATCACTATAACCCGGGGCTTCACAAACTGAATCATATCATGAATAGTGTCCCCGGCCTCCACATGGCCGCCCTGGCTGTTAATGAACATCTTAACCGGGTCGTTTCCCGAACTCTGCAGCAGCAGCAGCTGCGTGGATATCCTCTCGGCCTGCGCCTGGTTAATCTCCCCGGATAATATGATGGTCCGGGTGTTCAGCAGTTTTTCAATCAGCTTCTCCTGCAATGAAGGGCTGTTGCTATCTTCAGACATAATACACCTTCCTGTCATTATTGCGGCGGTATTTCAACTATCCGCGGCGTCGGTTCTTCCAGTGTTACAGTATTTATAATATCTTCGTGCTGAGCAATGCCGTTTACACGTGTAACACGCTTTGTAACGCGCTGCTGTCCATCTTGGCCTTCCTGTAGTACGCGCTCGGTTTTCGCGCGCGGGTTAATCTGCCGCTGCACCGGCGCGGGGGCGATTTCATCCGCCACAATGGTTTCCACGGTCTTCACGGAAAGCACCGGCGCTTTGGTCTCAACGTTAAGTTCCTGACCGACGCTAAGCGTACTGTTGACTGTAACGCCCGGATTGGCCGCAATCAGCTCGCTTAAAGTCATCTTGTTTCTTTCGGCGATAGCGCCTAAAACGTCATCCTGCTGTACCGTATAAACAGAGGGATGAGCGCTTTCGGCGGTCAGCGCGTCGAATGCCTTACCCATAGTAATTATCGCCGATTTCTCGGCAAATATATCCTCAATGGAAACATTTTCAACAAATGAGCTATTCTCCACCTCGCCGCTACGCGAGGCGTATTTCGCGAAGATGTTATCCTGAACCGTAAGGGCCTCCGCCTCGTCCTTTAAAACCGCGAGCGGTTTTCCGTCCAGCACAAACGCGACCGCCTTCACCTGATACGGCAGTTTGACACATAGCTTGTCCATCAGTTCCTCTTTTTCCAATATCGAGTCTTTGGAGGCGTGGACGGGCTTCAAAGTTATGTTAGGGGTTACTATAACCTCAGTCTGATTTTCTTCCATCAGTTTAGTCTCGGCGTCCAACGCCAGCGATTCCACTGTAAGCAGCTTGTCTGTCCTAAGCGTACCCACCAGTTCATCGGCCGCGTAAACCTCAACGGCGTTTTTATACGAAAGCGCCCAAACAGCCATACCTATTACCGCTAACGGGATCAATACAATCGCGGACAGCCTGGCGATGAATCGGCGGCGATACCGCGGCTTTAACCGCCTGCGTTTGGCGGCCGGTGATTCCGCGACAACCGGACGATCTAATCGTTTGCCTGTTTGAATCACATTATCCGGTATTTTAATACTGATTAGCTTTTTTTCCTGTTCCATTCTATCACCTAAAAGTCTCTTTTGTTAATTTACGATCTCCACGGCCTCAACCTCCCAGCTATCCAGGTTTACGCGCATCTTTGCGCCAACCCTCAGTGAGTAGGCATCAACCTTATCCGAAATTATGTAAAACCGCCTGCCCTGCTCTTCTCCCGTTTTCAGGACTACAGACTGACTGTCCGCTGATATAAGCAATTCTGTAAGAACGCCGATCAACTCCGTTTTTATGCCCTTCGCGGAGATAGATGTCAAGCGGTCAAACGCGCAGTACGCGTCTATCATATCCCCCATTCGCAGATCCGCGTAATCGGCTGAAACATTCTGCCTCAATATTGAGGCGCCACTGTCAACGATCAGATCATACATAAGACCGCTCTGATCCTTAATCGTCAGTATATTTCCCTTATCAGAGACCTTTTTTTCCAGCAGAGTACCCGATTTAATCTCACGATCGCGCTTCTCCAGTATTAAGCCCAGACAGATCCCCCCGGATATATCGGCGGTAACCACATCCCCGGCGGCAAGCGTATCCGCCCCGGTTTCCGCGCCGTCGCGGGTTATTTTACAGTTCTTATCCAGCACAAAGGTCTTACTCTCTCCGGGCTTGCCATCCTGATCAATTAACGACAGATCAATCGCGATACCGGAATCCTCATGGCGTATCTCGCTCAATACTCCCCGAACCGTGGAAACCTGCCGATTGGAAACCGGCACTATAGAACTGTCTATAGACAGGCTGAAAGCCTGAAGATCCACTAATTTTCCGTTAGCGAGCACCGCTTTTACAGACATGCCCGTTTTAAGATTCGCCCGTGTTTTTAAAAAACTATCCACGTAAATATTAGCATCCGTGGCAAGCTTATAGATATTCATGGCGGAACCGGACGAAATTTGCACGCTGTCGAATTCCGGGTAAAACTTCGTGATACTGCCTGTCAGGCTGACTATCTGAGTCGCCTCGGTGAATTCCTCGTCCGCGCCGGCATCGGACAAATCCTGGTCTGCGCTGTCCGCGGAGGCATTGTAATCCAGGGACTTTTGGAGCATCACCGCCATTTCCGCGCGCGTAACCCAATTATTGGGGTTGAATTTACCCTCATCGTCCACGCCCTCAATCTGTTTCTCAATCAGGCAATAGACGTATGGCTTATACGACTTTTTAATATCGGAGTCGTCCGCGGGAGGTGTGAGATTATATTTGGCAGTCAGCGCCTCAGTTTTCAACCCCATAAGTTTTACCAGATACACAGCCGCCTCCTGCCTGGACAGCGCGCGGTATTGCTGGACTCCATTCTCGTCTTTTTCAATAAAACCCGACAGATCCTCAACCGTGTAAATCTCCTTTTCCAGTAAAAAGGCTATCTCATAGTCATGCGCGCTCTTCCATTTGATGTATGGCTTGGCGTATTGGGATATGATTGATTTGTTTTTATCATACGCCTGCTTATAGTAAGCGCGATCCTCACTGGTTACGTTTGTGTATTTATAGCCCATGGATTTTGCCAGAATTCTGGTGGTCTCAAATTTGTCCATAGGCGCTTCCGGCTTAAAGTTCCCGGACGCGTCTCCCACAATCAAACCCTTGTCGGATATTTCGGAGATCTCGCTGAAAGCCCAATAGGTTTCCGGTACGTCTTTATACTTAACCCCCCCATACACAACGGACGCAAAAATTGACATTAACACAAAAACACCCAGAAAGCCTAACAACTGCCTATGGAAGCCCATACTTTCCCCCCTAAAAATCAGAACCTGGTTTCGTGTCATTGAACGTGCCGGTAAGAAACTGCGTGATATGAGGCATAAGCAGGCCGACGTTTTTCATGGCCGCCCACGCCTGTCTCTGATCACTGAAATACGCGAATACCGACGGGCCGCTTCCGCTCATCAGCGCGCCGATCGCGCCGCGGTCCATATACATATTCTTTAAATTTACGATATCCGGACATATATCAACGCTTACATCCTCCAGCACGTTCCCGAAACCTGAAGCAATCCCAACAATATCCTTTTTCTTTATGCCAGAGATAACGCGGTCAATATTCGGGTTCTTTGTGTGTTTAACACTGTCAAAAGCCTTGAAAACCGCGGCTGTAGATATGGACACGGGCGGTTTGCCGATAATTACCGATACGGACGGATGGGAAGGAAGAGGAGTAAGAATTTCCCCTTTACCCTCGGCCAACGCCGTGCCGCCCAGGAGGCAGAACGGCACATCGGCTCCAAATTTCAAGCCAATCTCCATCAGTTCGTTTAAAGACAGACCTAAATTATACATACGGTTAATGCCCAAAAGTGTGGCCGCGCAGTCGCTGCTGCCGCCCGCCAGACCCGCCGATATGGGTATACGCTTTCTCAGGGCTATAAACAGCCCGCCGGGCGGTTTGAATCTATCCCTCATATAGAGCGCCGCCCTGTAAACGAGATTCCGTTCGTCAACCGGAAGACTGGACGTGCCGCAGACCAGCTTCAGCGGATATTTATCAACCCTTTTCAACACAAGCTGATCGTGCAGGTAAACCGTCTGCATAATCATCCGTAAATCATGATACCCGTCATCCCTTTTACCGATTACGTCCAAGGCTAAGTTTATCTTCGCGCGGGCTTTGACTGTAATGTCCATGTGATAACCCCAAGTAAGATATGTGCTGGTATTTGTTATAATTATATCTATAGTATTCCATTAACGCAAGCCTGTTTTCAGTATAAATAGATTTCAAGACTTTTTCGCTCCGATCACGTATAATATATGCAACCATAAAGCAAAGCCATAACATATCATTCGAGGAGGCCGATAATGGAGCCAATAACCAAAACACTGAAGATCGGTGGAATGACCTGCGTAAACTGTCAAAACAGAATTGAACGCAAACTCCGCGATACCTCGGGCGTTATAAACGCGAAGGTAAGTTACGGCGCTGGGAAAGCGGCCGTTACATACAATCCGGATGTTGTAACCCTTAAAGACATTGCCGCTGTTATAAAGAAGATGGATTATCAAGTATTGACCCGTGACAGGCGTGAGGAACCTCGAATCGGCAGAGCGATAGGACTCCTTATAATAATAGTCTCGCTGTATATGCTGCTTGAAATGACGGGAGTTCTGAATCTGCTGGTTCCAAGTAGGTTGGCGGATTCAAATATGGCCTACGGAATGCTCTTTGTCGTCGGGTTGCTCACATCAGTACACTGTACCGCTATGTGCGGAGGCATAAATCTTTCGCAATGCATACCGCGCGGCGGACGAAAGGAAAACGGAAGCTGGGGTTCGACAGTCCGACCCGCTTTTCTTTATAATCTGGGCCGTGTCGTCTCGTATACCGCCATAGGATTTATCGTCGGCGCGCTCGGTTCGGCGTTTTCTGTTTCCCCCGCCATGCAGGGCGTTCTGAAAATGCTCGCCGGCCTGATTATGATTATAATGGGGATCAACATGCTTGGCATATTTCCTTGGCTGCGATGGTTGAGTCCGAGTATGCCTAAGGTGTTCGCGCGGAAAATCGACATGGAAAAAGAGAAAAGCCAAAATCTTCCCACCGGATTCCAGCCGTTTTATGTTGGGCTGCTGAACGGTCTCATGCCTTGCGGGCCCTTGCAAGCCATGCAGATTTACGCTCTCTCCACAGGCAGCGCGATGGCAGGTGCGTTTTCAATGCTGCTGTTCAGTCTGGGAACCGTGCCGTTGATGTTCGGGCTGGGGGCTTTAAGCTCAGCTCTGGGCGGTAAATTTACGCGGAAAGTAATGACGGCTGGAGCGGTGCTGGTAGCCGCGCTCGGCTTGTCTATGCTCTCCCAGGGCTGGAATCTGTCGGGCGGATCATCCTCCGGTGTACTTTCGGCGCAAACGAACCAATCCGCGGGAGATACGGTTAATATAGATAATGGCGTTCAGGTTGTAAACAGCACGCTAGCCTCGGGGCGATACCCCGCTATTACTGTACAGGCGGGTATTCCCGTGAAATGGGTTATCGACGCTCCGCAAGGTTCCATCAACGGCTGCAATAATCGGGTACTGATTCAAGAATATGGGATTGAATATCCATTCAAAACCGGGGAAAATATTATAGAGTTTACTCCGCGGGAAACGGGAAATTTCACTTATACCTGCTGGATGGGCATGATTCGCGGTTCGATCACTGTGGTTGAGGGCGACGCGGCGGCGTCTTAATTATATGGGGGTGAAAGATATGAGGTACTTGTTTAACACACTGCGAATCGCGGCGTCTTTGCCGATCATCCTCGCGGCTCTTGTGTTCACAGGCTGCGCGGCCAAGCCGGAAACGTCCGCCAAAGCCGCGAGGCTCGATTCGGGGAGCGATTTGGTGATTCAGGTAAAAGACGTCACCGAGAAGGCGGTGTTCTATCCCATGGACATCGACGGAACCGAGCTGGAGGTGTTCGCGGTAAAAGCGGCGGACGGCACAATCCGCACCGCTTTCAATACCTGCCAGGTCTGCTACGATTCCGGCAGGGGTTACTACAAGCAGGATGGCGACGTATTCGTATGCCAGAACTGCGGCAACCGTTTTGAAACCAACCAGATAGAAGCGATAAGGGGCGGCTGCAACCCATGGCCGATTTTACCTGAAAATAAGGCAGAGACAAATGAGACGATAACCATTTCCTATGATTACTTAAAAGAAGCAACCGCTATATTTGGAAATTGGAAAAGGGAATAGTAAGCATCGAGGGCATGATGTGCCCGGCTGACGCGAAACGGGCAGGAGGAATATTACTATTCCTCCTGCCCGTTTAAGATCCGCGTTTATCCGCGCGTCACCTATAGCAGCCGCAACCCGGGTTGATCAATGAACTCAAGATAACTAAATTCAATAACGGCTTAATCAAATCGGTTTGGCTGACAGCGGGTACGCCTCCGTTCGCGTTTTGAACCGCCGCCTGCCCGGCATTGTAATTCTGAGCCGGAGCCTGAACGCCGTTGTAATATTGAACCGGCGCCTGAATCCCGCCCGCGGATCCCGTCTGTATTCCGGCGCTGTACGCCGCGGGCGCTTGATATACGCTCTGATACGCCGCTGTCTGGGGCTGCGGAAGCCCCGCCGCGTTTTGCATCAGGCTGTTCCAAGTCGACGCCCCGACAATGCCGTCGGCAGTCAGGCCGGACCACAGTTGGAAAGCCCTTACTGCGGCGGCGGTGCCGCTTCCGAATACTCCGTCGGCTGTTACCCTGGGGATGGACGGATAATAAGCGCTTAAGATATTAATCGCGTTTTGTATCTGCGTCACGTAACTGCCGGACGATCCCTGGCTTATCAAATAGCCCGGGTAAGCCGGTATTGACGGCGTCGGTTCCGTCGGTTCGGACGGCTCCGTTGATCCGCCGCCGGCATACAGATTCATAATCGCGTTCCATGTGGACGGTCCGACAATACCGTCCGGCGAGAGTCCGAATAGATTCTGGAACTGGATTACCGCGTTTCGCGTACCGTTACCGAACTGCCCGTCTTCCGTCAACTGCGGTATCTGCGGGTAATACGCGGATAAAGAGTTCAGCGCCCTTTGCAGGGTAAGCACGTCACTGCCGCTGGAACCGACACGCAGCAGATATCCCGGATACGGATACGACGGCGTTTCGGGGGGTGGGGTAACCGGGGGCAGGCTGACGTTGTCCTGTATGCCCCTGTAGACATCATACAACATATTCCAAGTCGCCGGCCCGACAATTCCGTCCGCGGTTAAACCGTAATAAGACTGAAACGCCCTGACCGAGTCCGCTGTTTGAGCGTCAAACGACGAATTTTCAACTACGGACGGCACCGACGGATAGTACTGGCTGATATAATTCAATAAAAATTGTAACTGCGCCACATCGGAGCCGCTATTGCCTTGGCGGATTACGGACGTGGGCGGCGACGCCCCGATGCCGATATACTGCCCTTCCCCGTCCAGTTCAGCCAGCCTGATAACGGCGGCGTAAACCCTTGAAATTTCATACCAAGTGGCTTTATCAACTGTTCCCGTAACCGGCAGTTTGAATTGCTGCTGGAACACCCTGACGGAGTCTGACGTTCCCTGGCCGAAAATACCGTCGACAGTGTTTATCTGCGGGATATTCCCAAAGTTGGTACGGATACGGTTAAGGTACCGCTGCATCAGACTCACGCTTTCGCCCGAACTTCCGAAACTCAAGGTATAGCCGGGGTACGACGAGGTGTTATCCGAGATGTTGTTTGTTTCAGCGACTTCGACGTCCGTCGGGTAATAGTAGCGCAGGATTTGAAGCGCGCTGTATCCCGATTGCGCCAAGCTCTCGGATCCCCACTGTGACAGCCCGCCCGGGCACGTCGAGGTGCTGCCGTTGCAATACCGCGTAAAGTACGGTTCCCTATGTCCCTGACGGCGCACGTACTGGTTGAATATCCGATCGACTATTACGCCTATATTGGCGGCGTAGCCGTCGCCATGCACATAAAACTGATCGTATTGGGTTGAGTTTGTAATATCGAAGCTGTACCCTCTGCTAGGATAGTGTTCGGCGTAGATACGGTTAAGAGCGTAGGTGATTTCACAGAGTATATTGGCCTCCAGCGCCGCCGGAAGCCAGGTATTGTAAATTTCGTGAGTGGCGACGTTCTTGATATAGGTTTTAAACGGGATGCGGATGTTTTGCGCGTAAGCGTCGGGCATACCGAGGTGAACGGTTATATTGTTCGGGATAACCACGTTCTTAAGAACCCGTTCGCTTACTAAAGGCGCTTCCTCCGCGCCCTCCTGATTACTCTGCGTGCTTTGTTCAATGGCGTTTGGAGGGACAATATACTCATCGACGCCGACGGTGCGCTGAGTTGCCAGGCGCGGAGTAAGGTTTACCGGAAGTATAAAGGTTACCATATCGTAAATATGGCTGCCCCGCACAATCGTCGTGTTGTAGCCCTCCGCGCTTATCTCCGTGTCAATTGTGCTGTAATACGGGCCGGGATCATTGGGATCCAGGCTGTGGTATTTATCCGGCGTTTCTATACTCACAGTGTCGGTTGTTCCGGCGGCGTTCGCAGTCATGTCGTAGAGTACGGTTCCGTCTGAAGCTGTTACCACAACCCGGGCGTTGCCGACCGGCAGGGCTTCATTCGCGGTATAGACGTTAACAGTCAAGTATCCGGTACCCATTTTTTCACCTCTCTGGGGTGTCGTTTAGATCTTCCCACTATAGTATATTTCAGGCGCCGTCATTGGTGATTATATGAGCCGGGGCTTGCCGGTTTTTGTCCAGGCGCTTAGCCGGGCTTGTTGATCTGGTTAAGCGCCTTGTTGTTTTGCGCTGCCCTCTTTTAATTACGTGTATGTTTTCGGAAAACACCTGTTTCGGAAAGCACTTGACTTTTTCACAAAAATTGACTCTAATTAACGTTAGAGGTGTTCACAATATGAAACGTAAAATCGCGGGCAATCTTTTGTCCTGGAAGAATAACCCCAAAAGGAAACCATTGCTTTTGCAAGGGGCAAGGCAGGTAGGAAAATCGTACACTCTGTTCAGTTTTGGTAAGGAACAGTACAAAAATGTCGCTTATTTCTCAATGGAGAATTCAACCGGCATATCTGATGTTTTTGAACGCGATATGAACCCCGAAAGGATCATCGGTGAATTATCCGCCATTTCCGGCGTGAGCATTTTGCCGGACGATACTCTCGTTATATTCGATGAAGTTCAAGCGAGCGAAAGGGCGTTGCTCTCGCTGAAATACTTCGCGGAACGCGCGCCGCGGTATCATATCGCCGCGGCGGGCAGTTTGCTTGGCGTGGCAATGAAGCGTGAGCGTTATTCATTTCCTGCCGGCAAGGTCGATATGCTGCGTTTGCATCCCAAGCGATGAACCAACGGAAAATTGGCTTGCGGACGCTATTCTGTATTCGCTTTAGAGCAATCCCGGTTCTCACCGCGTTATGTCTCATAATATTCATTGGTTTTACGGCGCGCTGGATGGTACTCAATCATCCTTATCAGTATGTATACTTCAATATATTGGCGGGGAAACACCCGGATAAAAGCTTTGATACGGACTATTGGGGCGTAGCCCGCAATAACTTGGTACAAAAACTCTTTCAAACAATTGAAGATGAACAAGTTAACGTAACGCTGGTACTATACATAAAATGGGGGATGAAATTGATTAACGTTCAAGACGCCTTTTTGAAATATCCCGGCGCGAAGGACGACACTATACAGGGCGTGAGTTTTGAGATAAAACAGGGAGAGATATTCGGTTTTCTCGGCCCGTCCGGCGCCGGAAAAAGTACATTGCAGAAGATACTTACGGGCGTCTTGCGCGAATATCGGGGAAATGTCCGCGTCTTTGACGCTGAGGTTAAGTACAGGACGAACGCTTACTATGAAAACATCGGCGTTGATTTTGAGTTTCCCAATTTCTACGGCAAATTCACGGCACTGGAGAACCTGAAATACTTTGCCTCGCTCTACGCCGCTAAACAGGCGGATCCTATGCCTCTGCTCGCAAGGGTTGGGCTTTCCAGCGACGCGAACAAAAAGGTGTCTGGCTACTCTAAGGGAATGAAAACGCGGCTGGGCTTTGTGCGATGTCTATTGCACGACCCGGAGCTTCTCTTTCTCGACGAGCCGACAAGCGGGCTGGACCCCGCGAACGCGAGGATTCTCAAAGACATGATATTGGAAGAAAAATCAAAGGGCAAGACCGTTATATTAACCACTCACAATATGCGTGACGCGGAAGAACTCTGCGACAGGGTGGCGTTTATCGTTGACGGGAGAATCAAAGCGATAGACGCGCCCGCCGCCTTACGCAGAAGCGGCGCGGATACGCGGGTTGAATACAGCGTTATAATGAAAGGCACAGAAACGCGGCATATCTGCCTGTTGTCCAAATTGGGCGCGGCGGCCGAATTTCGCTCCGCTTTGGACGCCGGAACACTGAAAAGCATACATTCCAAGGAGGAAACCCTTGAGGACGTGTTTATCGCGCTGACGGGGAGGCGTTTGCTGTGAGGTTTCTGTCGGCTCTGAAAAACGATATCCTGTACCAGATTAAGTACGGGTTCTATCTTGTGTACGCCTTTATCAGCGCGCTTTACGCCGCGATTTTATTCGTAATTCCCGCGGAATATAAAAGCATAGCTGCGTCCGTTCTGATTCTCACCGACCCAGCTATGCTTGGAATTTTTTTCATCGGCGGGATATGGCTCCTTGAAAAGCGGGAAGGACTGCACGGATTCTGGCTCGTTTCCCCGCTTCGCACTCTGGAGTACATCCTGTCAAAGGCCGTGTCACTGGCAATCATTTCCGCTGTATCGGCTGATCTGATCGCTTTGATCGGTCTGCGCGAGAATATCAGCTATATCGCGCTGACGGGAAACGTGTTCGCCGGTTCGCTGCTTTTTACGATAATCGGGCTGATAACGGCGACCTACGCGCAAAGCGTGAATCAATATATGCTGATCGCCACGCCTCCGGCGATTCTGCTGTCGGTTCCGCCTATCCTACGCGCGTTCGGCTATACGCGTCCATTATTGGAATGTTTCCCAGGGACGGCGTTATGGCGTCTCATAGCCGATTCAGTCAACGCGGAACAAAGTTCCGCGATATTGCCATGGATTATTTTGCTGTTGTGGCTTACGCCCGCGCTCTTTTTCGCGAATAAGCGCGTCCCGATTGCTATGGCGGCTGAAGCGGGTGAACGAATATGAGACAAACCATAAAACTATTCCATATCGGATTATTGCAGGTGTTCAGAGATCGAATGCTGTTTGCTCTTTTGCCCGCTCCATTTCTGATAGGATTGATTTTCAAATTCGGCGCGCTGTTCGCGAACGGTATAACGGAAGATAAACTCTCCGTTTCCCTTCTGCCATGGTACGAGCTCGTTGACGGGATGCTCATTTACTTAACCCCGATGTTCACGGCAATGATATGCTCTTTTCTGCTCCTTGAGGAACTGGACGAAGGAATCGGAGCGTTTTATCAAATTACGCCCGCAGACGGGTACGCCTATTTAGCGGCCCGTATAGGCTTGCCGATGATCTGGGCGTTTGCCGTAACCGTAATTGCCGGGATATACTTCGGCATATCGGGCTTAACCATGGCGTCCGTATTGGTAAATTCACTCATCAGCGCTCTCGCGGCCATATCTATGTCCGTGATGGTGGTGTCTTTGGCCGGAAACAGGGTTGAGGGATTGGCGCTTTCAAAAATGATGAGCGTAAGCTTCTTAGGCTTGGTATTGGCACGGTTTGTTCCCGCGCCGTATCATTATCTCGCGGCGTTTCTGCCGTCCTTCTGGATCGGCAAGATGCTGACCGAGGGATTGAACGCGTTCCCATTCGCGCTGGGGATCGCGACAAGCTTGCTGTGGACGGCGGTTTTCGCTAGGAGGTTCATAAGGAAGATCGCATAGCTCTTATGTCAGCGGGAAACCAGGTGTCACTGCCGGGAAATCAGGTTTATTTGGGCGGTTAGGTGTGATAATATGAGTTGTTAGTAGTGTGGCTATCAAAAG
>JAISZF010000060.1 GCA_031269415.1 Clostridiales bacterium | reverse complement strand
TATGCGGCATGAGTATAATGAAACGCCGATTCCGAACGCTTTCATCGATCGCTATATGATGAAAGCCAATCCTGTGTACGCCCTTATATATATATATGGCATGAGGCTGTGCGCGGGGGGCGGGGGTGGGCTTTCATCATCAGAGCTGGCCGAGAGCCTTAATATTCTGGAATCCGACGTGGAAAACGCGTGGCGGTATTGGGAGAAGCAGGGCCTGGTTCAAATCGGCGGATCTAATTCCGAAATGGATATTGTATTTTTAGCTATCCCCTCCAAGCAAAAAAAAACGGAGAGCAGACCTCTGACAATGCCGGAGAAGCAGCCTGTCTACGGGGTGGAGGAACTGGAGATCTACCAGAAACAGAGCAGGGACATCAAGAATCTGTTCAAGCACGCGGAACAGGAGATGGGGAAACTGCTGACATATAATGATTTGAACGTAATATTCGGATTCTACGACTGGCTGCGTCTGCCCGCGGACGTTATTGAACGGCTGTTCACATACTGCGCGGATAACGGTCACCGAGATTTGCGGTACATTGAGAAAGCGGCGGTGGACTGGGCCGAGCACGGGATAGATTCAGTCGAGAAGGCCGAAGCGCATGTCCGGTCTTTCAATCACGATTACAAAGATATAATGAGAGCGTTGGGCGGCGGGGGATCGCCGTCCGCCTCGCAGAAGCGCTATATAGATAAATGGCTGAATACCTTTAACATGCCAGTGGATGTGATTCAGGAGGCGTGCGATATTTCCGCGCTTCAAATCGGCCGCCCCAAGATCGCCTACGTGGATAAAATCCTGGAGGATTGGAATAAAAAGAATATACGCGCGGTCGAGGATATAAAGCGGGAGCGGATCGCGTTTTCCGCGAACAGGAAACCGGGCGCGGGCAGGCCTGAGAAGAAGAACCGCTTCGTAAACTTCAATCAGCGTGATATAGACTTTGAGGAGTTGGAACGTTTGGAACTGGAACAACTGAAACTGAGCGTGAAGTGATAACGCGAGGGAAACGGCGTTCCGGCTTAAGCTTTGGGGGTATATATGGGTTATAAAACGGCGTTCGCCGAAATAATGAGGGAATACGAAAGAGATCGGGACAGGGCGCGCGCCGATCTGGAAAACAAAAGGCAGGAGGTTTATAAAAACTTTCCGCGGATACTCACGATAGAGAACCAACTGAAATCCATAAGCGTAAAGCTGGCCAGGCAGATCCTGACAAACGGCGGGGATGGAAAGGCTTTAGAAAGGCTGAGGCGTGAAAGCGAAAACCTTGTCGCTGAAAAGAGGCAGATATTGGCCGACAGCCAGTTTGGCGCCGATTTTCTGGATTCGGCGTACAGATGCCCCATATGCCGTGACACGGGCTTCGTAGGTTCGACCCGGTGCACGTGCCTTAAGCAGCGGCTGATACAGAAATATTATGACTGCTCGAACCTGAGCCTTGTATTGGAACAGGAGAATTTTTCGACGTTTGACCTGCGCTGCTATCCCGCTAACGTGAACGGCGCGGAGGACATGTCGCCCAGGAGCAGGATGAAAGCGATACTTAAGGTATGCAAGGAGTTCGCCGACGGGTTCGGGAACGGGGGCAACCTGCTCTTTTACGGCGAACCGGGACTGGGCAAGACGTTCATGTGCAACTGTCTGGCTAAAGAGATACTTGACAAGGGCGCGACTGTTCTGTATTCCACCGCGCCTAAGCTGTTCAAGGCGCTGGAGGAGTTCCGGTTCAACCGGCGTGAGGCGGGGGATCCGGAAACAGTGGACGCTCTGACGGAAGTGGATCTGTTGATTATCGACGACCTGGGGACGGAGGTTTCGACGCTGGTTACGGCGTCCGAGCTGTTTAACATATTAAACACGCGTCTGTTGGAGAACAGGTCGATAATAATCTCAACCAATCTAAGCCCCGCCGATTTTAAGAATCAGTACTCGGAGCGCATAGTCAGCAGGTTTTTCGGGCATTTCAAGATGCTGAGGTTTATCGGGGACGACATACGGGTTAAGAAGAAGTATGGGAAGAAAGAGCGGCCGGACTGAATCAGTCCGGCCGCCCTTTCTTCGCGGCAATTGACGGTGGGTGTCTGAACCTGAGCGCTTACACGCAAGTAAACGCCCCGTCTATCACAAAATCAGCCCCTGTGGTAAACGCGCTGGAGTCGCCGGCCAAATAGACCGATATGGCTTGCAGCTCGTCGGGGCGGCCCATCCGGCGCACGGGGGTTACCGATTCCCACTTTTCTATTAACGGAGCCAGGTGGGGAGCGTTCAGCACCAGATCCGTGCCGATGTAGCCCGGACTGATGGAATTGACTCGCACATTCTTCGACGCCCATTCCACAGCCAGAGATTTGGTCAGTTGTATCACCGCTGCCTTGGAGGCGTTGTAGGCGCATTGGGGTTGCGGATAGTTAACAATGTGGCCGGACATCGAGGCGGTATTGATAATTGAGCCGCCGCCGCGCGCTATCATAACCCTGCCGGCGGCGCGCGCCGTCAGAAATACGCCGGTCAGGTTTACGTCGATAACCTTTTTCCACTGCTCCAGCGTCATTTCCTCGGCGGGAGTGTTTACGCAGACGCCGGCGTTGCAAAACGCTATATCCAGTCTCCCGAACGCGGAAAGAACCTCGCCTGTCATTGTGTCAACCTGCGCTTCGTCCGTCACGTCCGCTTTCACCGCGATGATTCTTACACCTGTGTTAAGCCGCGATATTTCCTCCGCCGCTTTTTCCGCTTCGGCTATATCGGTATCCACAAGGGCTGCATCCGCCCCGGCTTCGGCCAGTGCGATCGCCACGCTTTTACCGATGCCGCGCGCCCCTCCCGTGACCAACGCCGCTTTGCCGTCAAGGCGCAGCTTTTCTAAAATGCCCATGAAATCAGTCCTCTATTAAATTTAGAAAACTCATTATACCAAACAACTCCGTTTCAATCCACATCCGAGTGTGATCTCAGATGACAATGCACCCCGCGCCGAAATCTATTATATCAAACGCACCCGCGTTTGGAAAGAGCCACAATTCCGAAGTTGGATAGACTAAAATTATCTATCTTTTGACGGCACGCGTACGCCCGGCTGATGGAAGAGGAACTACCAGTTAGAACGCATCTGCAGGAATGTGTTATATAGATTCAAACGTCCGTAGCCGTACTGCGGGTGGGGGTATTTTATATTGGCGTCCCTGTCGCAGCCTTGAATCAGCAGCGTCTTTATATAATACGTATTCATGGACGGCGTGTTGCCCTCAACCAGTCCCCATTGCATCAACAGGGCGCACGCCCCCGCCACAATGGCGCACGCCACGCTTGTGCCCGTCATCACGCCGTAACTGTCGGGGAAAATGCCGCCTACATCCACACCCGGCGCTATGAGATCCGGCGCTGTTTTACCCGAACGCGTTGGCCCTATCGAGGATGAGGCGTATATGCTTTTATCTTTGGAGTTGTACGCGCCGACGGAGATAACCCCCAGAGCTGTCGCCGGGGCTGTGACGCTGCATTCCGTCGAAGGGCTTAGGAACGCTATATCAGACCCGACGAGGCCAGTAAGCGGCAGCCATATATCAAATGTTCCATCTAGAATAATATCGCCGTATACAGTTAATTTCCATATGCCTGGCGTGGGATTGACTATTTTTACATCCGTTACCTGCGAGCTGTTGCCGCTGAAAGGGAAGATGTACGTGATGTTGACCACGGCTTGCTCCATGATTAACCGGGATACGTTTGTTGTGCCGGAACGCGGCGGAACCCTCGCGATAACTTCTCCGAGAGGCGAGGTTATCGAAACGGACATACGATCCGAAAAATTGTTCCAAACGGAGAATATAAATGATGGGCTGTCTTCTCCAACCGTTATCTCAAGAGATTTTGACTCGCCCACCCCCTCTATCACACCACTCGCGTGGTGTCTCTTGTCGGCCTCGTTTCCCACCGCGCAGCAGACGCATACGCCGTTTTGGTATGAGATGCCGGTCAGATAATCATCCATAACATTAAATCCGTCGTGACCGGTCAAATTTGTTCCCAAGGCTATGCAGATGACAACAGGCCGCCCTAATTCATGCGCTCTTTCAATTATGTATTCCACGCCCATCATAAGATCAGCGGCTTCGTATACTTCTTCCGTGTCTGATTGGATCACTCCCCAGGCCATGTAGAATGAAGAAGCCTTGCGCAGCCTGACGACTATTAGTTCCGCCTCCGGTGCCGCTCCCATATATGTCCCATTTTCATGGCTGCACGCGACAGACGCCAAGAACGTGCCGTGCCCGGATTTATCCGTTTGAGGCACAATCTCATTCGGGTTTTGAGAGTTTAAGGCCTCATTGATCCGATTGCTGTCATATTCCGTGCCGTAATTGTAATTTCGCGGCGGAACTCCGGCCACGCTTTGATCCCATAAGTATTTAATTTTTGTTTCACCGCTTTTCCAGCAAAATGCCGGTTTCGTATAGTCGATGCCCGTATCCACAAAACCTAAAAGCGCTCCGTTCCCTTTCAGGCTTACATAGGGCTGATTATGAAGCGTCACAATGCTGGAAGCTTCCAGATCTAACTGAGAAAGCGGACCCAACGATAAAGACTTATGAAAGATATTGCTGTCTCTCAGCAGGTCGTCAAACAAATCAATCCTCGCGTAACATACGACAAAATCCCCGCTGAGCGTTTTTGCCACGCGGACATACGGGTTATCCCGTATGTCGAGATTTTCATAATCATTGCTTCGTATTATGAACGCCGCGGTATACGGCGACATAATAAAATCTTCCAGCGGCATATCCGGCGTTACTCCATCCAACGGCAAAAGCGTCACCTCCATATCTGTATTTTAAGTATATTCGGCAGATGTCCGGGTATTTCATGGATTTTTATTTTCCATGTCAGCAGCGCAAAAAAAACGGATTAGATCTAAGCCTAATCCGCTCTTATTCATACTTTTCTTCGCCGATTAAAATTTTATACAATAATTCATAAAGCGTTTTCGCGTCATCACCGGATAGGGGGAGGCATTTCCTCATTTTGAGCGGCACCTCAACGGCCGCCTCTTTGAGTTTTGAGCCATTTTCGGTTATGCGGACTATTACTTTGCGCTCGTCCGCGTCAGAACGTTCACGCCTGATAAAGCCCTTTTCCTCAAGTTTTTTCAATAGCGGGGTGAGCGTCCCCGAATCCAGATAAAGCAGCCTGCCGAGTTCACTCACCGTGACCTCGGCGTACTGCCACATCACCATCATTGTTATGTACTGCGTGTACGTCAAATTCAGTTCATCCAGGAACGGTGTGTATTTTGAGATAATCTTCTTCGCGGCGGCGTACAGCGGGAAACATAACTGATTTTCGAGTTTCAGAATGTCATCGCGCATTCGCGACATCTTTCGCGAATTTAACGGCGTTCGCCAGATCTTCCTCGTTCGGGCGGCCCTTATGCATGAATTTGAACGCGCCGCGGCAATGAAATTCGCGCTCGCTCACAGTTATTCCGCGCGCGCGGAGCAGTTTCGCGATATGAGGATACGCCGTTTTGACGACCGCCGTGGTCGAAAATACCGCGACTTGTTTTACGCTGGTGGGCAGCTTCGCGATAAACCCCTTTAATTCATCATCAATGCCGAACGCGTATACGGCTCCGCCGAGAATAAGCAAATCCGTAGTGCCCGCGACCGGCTCGTCGATCGTTTTCGCCCTCGCGCCGACCGCGTTCGCGATCGACTCGGCGATCTTCGCCGTGTTCCCAGACTTGGACAGATAACGCACTTCTATTTTCATTTCGCGCCTCCGAGCAAACGCTCAATCTCATTTATAAGTGACTGTGGTTCGACAGTTGGTTCATATCGCCCCGATACGCCGCCATCCCTATCGATCAGAAATTTGGTGAAATTCCATTTGATATCGCTGTCACCGATCTTCGCTTTTGTCAAAACCGACATCATTTTTGCTTTCGCGCCCTTTCCGAAGCCTTCGAATGGCTTTTGAGCCTTTAACCACTTAAACAGCGGATGCGCGTTTTCTCCGTTGACATCAATTTTTGTCGACAACGGGAATGTCACGCCGTAGCGAACCTTACAAAACTCGCTGATTTGATCATCACCGCCCGGTTCCTGCTTTCCGAATTGGTTGCATGGAAATCCAATGACCACGAGTCCCCGCTCGCCATATGTTTTATAGAGTTGCTCCAGCCCCTCGTACTGCGGAGTGAAACCGCATTTGCTTGCCGTGTTCAGGATGAGCAGCGCTTTCCCGGCGTATTCCGAGAGCTTAACGACACCGCCGCTGATAGAGGTATAGCTGAAATCGTAGATTGACATAGTACCTCCTTTAAACTTTATACAATTTAATTTTACACAATTATTCTATTCCATATTTTCCTTGATGTCAATCAATAATCAGACTGTTAATAAAGACAAGGCCGCTTCGTCGCCGACCAGCGTTACGTTATTTGGAGATCTGTTCAATAAGACGATAATATGCGGCAATTGAGAAATCCTCTGCTTCTTGACAATTGGCGTTGGTCTGATAAACTTAGTTTGATGGTAAAATAGCGGTTTTGTATTATATTGCTTGAGAAATTAAGGGAGGTTAATTAATGTCAAGACTGGAGAATTTAACGGTTCGCGAGTTTGCGGATCTCCTTGGATCCGGCGCGCCCGCGCCGGGCGGCGGTTCGGCGGCCGCGCTGAGCGGCGCGCTGGGTGCCGCGTTGCTGCGAATGGTCGCGGCGCTTACAGTCGGAAAAGAGGATTACCTGGAACATAACGCGTTTGCGGAAGAACTGGTGACCGGGGCGGAACAACTGCGGCGCGGATTTCTTGATGTGATGGAAAGGGATACGGAAGCCTTTAACAACGTAAGCGCCGTGTTTTCCATGCCCAAAAACACCAAGGAGGAAAAAACGGAGCGCAGGAACGCTCTGCAGCGCGCCTTAACGGCGTGTATGCAAACGCCTTACGAGATGATGGCGTTCGCGTTGGCCGGTTTGGAACTTGCCGATAAGGGCATGGGTAAAACGAATAGGAACGCCGCAAGCGATATGGGGGTGGCGGCGCTGTCGCTGAAAGCCGCCGTTCAAGGGGCGTGGCTGAATATACTTATCAATGCCAGCGACATTAAGGACAAGGAATTTGTTGATCAATACATCGCCGTCGGCAGGAACATACTTGAAAAAGCCGTAACCCTGGCGGATAGCATCTATGAGCGTACATTAAAAGAACTGGAGATTGGGGATTAAGCCCATTCTCCAGTCCGTGCGATACGCTCCATTCCATTCCCGTCAGAACCTCAGCGGCCCGGCGACGGCTTCAGCCGACGCCGCCAAAGAGCCGTCTGTAATTGCGCCGTGGATCAACTGGATATCAGGTGTCAAAATCCGATCTTCATCCAAATGCGGCACAAGCGTACGCAGATATTCGTGAACCGCCCGCGTACCGACGCCAGGGCGCAACTGATCGAAGAAATCTATACCCTGTAACGAGGCCATGATTTCAATGGCTATCACATAACGCGTATTATTTAAGATCTCCATAACCTGCCGAGCGCCGATGGTGCCCATACTCACGTGATCCTCCTGATTGGCCGACGTGGGGATGGAGTCCGCCGAGGCGGGGTGAGCCAGTACTTTGTTTTCCGAGACGAGGGCGGCCGCGGTGTATTGCGGTATCATGTATCCCGAGTTTACTCCGGGGAACGCCGTCAAGAAATCCGGAAGGTCGCTGAGATTGCGGTCGACCAGCCGACTGAGCCGCCTTTCGGAGATATTGCCCAGCTCTGAAACGGCGATCTTGAGATAATCCATAACTAGGGCGATAGGCTGGCCGTGGAAATTCCCTCCGGAGATAATTTCACCGGTGTCCGCCATGACAATGGGGTTGTCCGTAACAGAGTTTATCTCAACGTCCACCGCTTCCAGCGTTCGACGGAGCGCGTCTTTTGACGCCCCATGCACCTGTGAAACGCAGCGCAGCGAATACGCGTCCTGCACCTTGTCGCAGTGCTCGTGGCTTTTGATAATCTCGCTGCCCTCAGTCAACGCCAGTATGTTCTCAGCGGTGTCGGCCTGTCCCTTATGAGGGCGAATAGCCGCGATCCGCCGGTCAAAGGCGGTACGCGTACCGCGCAGCGCTTCCAGTGAGAGTGCCGCCGCTATATCGGAGATCTTCATCAGTTCTTGCGCGTCACAGCAAACCAAGGCCGCGATGGCCGTCATAATCTGCGTGCCGTTAATGAGAGCCAAGCCTTCCTTGCCCGCCAGACTGATTGGCTCAAAACCAGCCCTTTCAAGAACAGGCAGGCTCGGAACCGCGGCGCCGTTTTCAAGTATCTGTCCCTCTCCCAGCAAGACCGCCGCCATGTGCGCGAGAGGCGCCAGATCCCCGCTTGCCCCGACTGATCCCTTACAGGGAATAGCGGGGCAAATACCCTTATTGAGCAGCTCCAGCAGTTTTTCCACAGTGCTTACGCGTATACCGGAGTATCCCATCGACAGCGAGTTAACGCGCAGGAGCATAGCCGCCCGGACCACGTCGGCGGGCAGGTATTCGCCCACTCCGGTGCAGTGGCTCAATATGAGGTTGCGCTGCAGCTTCTCCCGATCAGCCGGGCCTATGTAAATTTTGCTGAGTTCGCCGAAGCCTGTCGTAATACCATAGACAGGCTTTTCGGATTCCAATATTTTTTCCACCCATTCGCGGCTCGCGGCAATCCGCTTGACCGCTTCCGCCGAGATCGCGGCTTGTTCGCCCTCCCTAGCCACGCGGCGCGCGTCATGGATGGTTAGAGGCGCGCTTCCGACAATCAGCATATATTGTCCCCCATTCTTCAGTAATTATTATCTATCATACAGATTTGCGCCATAGCTGTCTATAGCCACAATCGCGGGAAAATCCGTAACAGATATAAGCCTGACGGCTTCCGGCCCCAAATCCTCATAAGCGATTACGCGTGAACTGTTAACACATTGGGAAAGCAGAGCGCCCGCGCCGCCGGTCGCCGCGAAATAAACCGCTCCGACACGTTTCATTGTTTCTATTACGTCGTGATTACGGATACCTTTTCCAATCATCCCTCTCAGCCCAAGTTCCATCAGCGTTGGGGCGTATTTATCCATGCGGTAACTGCTGGTAGGGCCGGCGGAACCGCAGATCGCTCCCGGCTTTGCCGGAGTCGGGCCGACATAGTATATAATGCTGTCCTTAATGTCAAAGGGTATTTCGCCTCCGGCATTGACAAGCTCAATAAGTCTTTTATGAGCGGCATCCCTGCCCGTATAGAGTTCGCCTGTGATTAGAACCCTATCCCCCGCCTTAAGGGATCTTGCCTGTTCTTCCGTAAACGGCGTTACAACCTCGCAAAATTCTTTCATCACGCCCTCCGTCTATATCCGCGCTATACCGTGTCTGCTCGCGTGGCAGCAGATATTCACGGCAACGGGCATACCCGCGATATGCGTCGGATGATATTCGATATTTAAGCCGATAGCGGTTGTATCTCCGCCGAACCCGGCTGGTCCCACGCCCAATTTATTGATTCGTTCAAGTATCTTTTCCTCAAGTGCCGCGTAAGCGGGATGCGCGTTGCGCGAACCGACGGTACGCATTGTCGCTTTCTTGGCTAACACGCAAGCCTTGTCCAATGTTCCCCCGACGCCCACGCCGACAATAATGGGAGGGCATGGGTTCGGGCCTGCCTTGCGCACGGTATCCACTATAAAGTCAATTACGCCTTCTTCACCGTCGCTCGGAACCAACATCTTAACGGCGCTCATATTCTCGCTGCCAAAGCCCTTGGCGGCGACCTCTATGTCAATGTTTTCCCCCGGCGCTATATCCGTGTATATAATGGCGGGCGTATTGTCGCCCGTGTTCTTTCGCGAGTATATCGGCTCGTCGACCACGGATTTGCGGAAGTACCCTTCTTCGTACGCCTCTCTGACCCCCTGATTAATCGCTTGGCTATAGCCGCCGCCCACAATATGAACATCCTGCCCTAATGTCACGAAAACAATGGCGTAACCGGTATCCTGGCATATTGCCAGTTCCTGTTCTGCCGCGATTCTATTGTTATCTTGAATTTGCTTTAGCACGGTCTTGCCTATAGGCGATTTTTCACGCGCGTAAGCGGATTCAATCGCGGTCGACACATCCTCGCCGATGCTTATATTGGCGTCAAGGAACAAAGTCTTTATAGTATCCTTAATCAGATCCGCTTGTATTTCTCGCATATGAGCATCCCTTCCCATAACATGATGACACCTTCATGGGTGTTATTTCCTTATCAAAATCAGGATCCCACGCGTACCCGCTGTGAGCGGCGGTTGTTTCAACCATTCTGTTTCCTTTCGCGCTTGATTGCTGGGGAATATCGCTGGTTGTAATTTCACAGAATATATTATGCATCAAAATTCCGCTTATGTATTGCTTCATAGGATCCGTTCCTTTTTTGAGACTCATTAATTTACCGCCCCCCATTACATATATTTTTCTTGACAGCGAAATGAAACTTTTGTAAAATAACCTCAATAGAAATTCGCGGGTGTAGTTCAATGGCAGAACGCCAGCTTCCCAAGCTGGACGCGTGGGTTCGATTCCCATCATCCGCTTTGTGCATTATAACTCCGAAAAGCTGATAAATCAAGGCTTTTCGGAGTCTTTTTATGGAATCGAGAAAGCGGCTCATTACGATTTTCGAGGCTTTTTTACTGGTTTGATGATGTCAAAAGTGATGCCAAATTTTGTTTGTGCCGATACGTTTTATCTCTGAACAACTGGACGCGTCCGTGAATTGGGATGAGGTTAACAAAGTTGTTTTAATAGAAATTTAACCAAAAGTATTATATAATAATCAGGTAAATTTCACAGCATGGAGATTCCTGATGAAAACAAACGATTTTTTTTATACACTCCCTCCCCGGCTGATCGCTCAAACCCCGTTAGCCGATCGAAGCGCGTCGCGCCTAATGATATTGGATAAGAATACGGGAGAGCTTCGACATAAAATTTTCAGCGGCATAACGGACGAGCTCAAAGCGGGTGATTGTTTGGTGATAAACGACACCAAGGTTATCCCCGCCCGGCTGATTGGGCTGCGTGAGACCGGGGCGAGGGTGGAGATTCTGCTGCTGACGCGGCGTTCCGAGCGCGTTTGGGAGGCGCTGGCGAAGCCGGGCAGGAAGGCAAAACCCGGCGATGTCATAAGTTTCGGCGGCGGCGAACTGACAGGCCATATCGATGAAATCCTTGACGGCGGGAAACGTCTGATTACATTCACTTTCGACGGTATCTTTGAAACCGTGTTGGATAAACTGGGCAAAACGCCGTTGCCGCCTTATATCACCGAGGAACTGAGCGACAAGGATCGCTACCAGACGGTCTACGCCGTACACGAGGGTTCCGCCGCCGCGCCAACAGCCGGGCTGCATTTTACGGAAGAATTGCTGAGCAGTATTGTGTCGAAAGGCGTTAATATCGCCAGATTAACCCTACATGTCGGTTTGGGCACATTCCGCCCGGTGAAAACGGAAGACATAACCGATCACATAATGCATTCCGAGTATTATAGTATAGATGACTCGCAGGCCGAAATAATAAACATGGCCAGACAGAGGGGCGGAAGGATTATCGCCGTGGGCACCACAAGCTGCCGGACGCTGGAAAGCGCTGCAGACGATAGCGGGAACGCGAGGGCGGCTTCCGGCTGGACGGATATCTTCATTTATCCCGGATACCGGTTCAAAATGGTGGACGCGCTAATCACTAATTTTCATCTGCCGGAATCCACTTTGCTGATGCTGGTTTCGGCGATGTGCGGGCGCGAAAATATCCTGCGCGCTTATAGTGAGGCAATAGAGAATAATTATCGTTTCTTCAGTTTCGGGGACGCTATGTTTATAAAATAGCGGCAGGGAGAGGTTTTTTTGTATAAAATGGCACTGCTAGACATCGACGGCACTTTGCTTACCACATGGAAAATAGCCACAAATAAAACAAAGCGGGTTATCCGGCGTCTGATGGATAACGGGATTATCGTGTGTCTTTGCACGGGCCGCAATATCCACAGCACGCTTCCGGTTATGCGCTCATTCGGCATAACGTCGCCATGCATGTGTATCGACGGTATAATTATGTACGATCCCTCGCAAAAACGGATTGTGTACGAGACCAAGCTGCCCAACAAGGTTATGCGCGAGATACTTGATATATCGCGGGCGCGAAACGTAAACTTGGAGATTGTGACCAAGCGTCATTATTTCTGGTACATTCATGATAAAACAATCGGAGGGTATGACTTCTACGCGGGAAGCAACGCTTCCGCGCCCGTTAAGGCTGTAATATCCCTGTATAAATACAGGTTCGGCGTGCGGTATATTAAGAGCCTGGAACGGTTTTACAGACAGGACGAGCAGATATACGAGATAGTGGCAATAGGCGACGAGGCCGAAACAGACGCCATTAAAGCTGCGTTAGCCAATCATGAGAACAAAG
>JAISZF010000048.1 GCA_031269415.1 Clostridiales bacterium | reverse complement strand
GATAAACACGCAGATTAAGAACATGAGGGAAGAGGCGGGCAGAATCGCCGACGCCGCCTCGATAATGGAAGCCGCGCGCGGCAGGCTTGGCATGGCCGAGCCTAAGCCTTATCAAATATTGCGTATTGAAGTACCGGTGGAAAACTATGTTGAATACAGCCAGTCAAACGAGTAACGCGGAGGGCCGGCGTGTGAGAACGCGCATGGCTTTCATACGATTCGCGGTATGCTTCCTGCTTCTTATACTGCTGATCAAGATAGCGTATATCAAGATAGTAAACGGCGATATATTTGAAAAATACGCCATAATTCAGATGTTAAACGGCTCTGACAACACCGAGCGGGTTCTTGAGCCTATCAGGGGCTTTATATACGACAGAAATAACCGTGAACTGGCTGTCAGTCAAACCGTATACAATATAATCTTGGATGTTAAAGTGTTGAATTCTCTGGAAAAAGAAGGAGAGAAAGAAAAGATACTGGATGTGGCCGCGTCTTTGCTGGGAAAAGATCCGAATGAACTGCGGCAGATAGCGGACGATCCCAGAAACGCCAGTTCAAATTACGTCAAAATAGCGCTGGGCGTATCTTATGATAAATGGAGCGAGATCAAGCAGTGTATTGACAGCGGTATTTATTATGAGGTGTTTACCGGGCAGATGACGGAAAAAGAAGCTGAGGACGCGAAACTAAAACGGTTTTACTTAAATTGCGTTCACGAGGAAATGGACACATTCCGGGAATACCCGCGTGAAACGTTCGCCCCGCAGGTTATTGGGTTCATCAGGGAAAACAACGACATCTTCGGTTTGGAAAAATCCTATAACACAGATCTGTCCGGTAAACCGGGCAGACAGTTCAGGACATACTCTTCGGAAGGATACCCCGAAACCGACGAAACGCCGGCGGTTCCCGGTCATACGCTGGTCACAACGCTGGATGCTAGCATACAGGATTTCGCGCAAGCGGCCGCGGACAAGGCTTTAACGGACTACGCGGCACAGCGCGCGTCGATGATTGTCATGGATCCGAATAAAGGTGAAATTCTGGCGATGGCGCAGTCGCCCTCGTTCAATTCCAACGAGGCGAATAATATTGATTTTTTTACCGATAATTGGCTTAACGCCTCATGGGATTTGATGACTGACGAACAGAAAAGCGACGTTCTTTACGAGCATTGGATGAATTTTAATGTTTCTACTCCATTTGAGCCGGGTTCAATCTTCAAGCCTATTGTTGCGGCGGCGGCTCTGGAGGAAGGCGTCATATCTCAGGATGATACGTTTTACTGCGGAGGGCACAAAACGGTGGGCGGCCAGGTGATCTCCTGCTGGATAGCCGAAACCGGCGGTATACATGGCACGCAGACACTTACGCAGGCCATGGCGAACTCATGTAATGTCGCTTTGATGGAGATCGGCGAAAAGATGGGGCGCGATCTGTTCTATAAGTACCGCAGCGACTTCGGTTACGGGGAAAAGACCGGCATTGATCTGCCGGACGAGAACGCCGTATCCGATCCATGGCTGATGTTTACCCTGGATCAGCTCAACTCGGTGGAATTGGCGACGAGTTCGTTCGGGCAGGGTTTTTCGGCGACAGCCATTCAAGCGATAACCTCGTTCGCCGCCGTGATAAACGGCGGTTATCTGATGAAACCGCACGTAGTATCCCAAATACGGGATTATAACGGAAATGTGCTGGAAGAGTTCAAACCGTCCTTGATTCGGCGTGTAATATCCGAAAATACCTCGGACAAGCTGCGCGTTATGCTCAACGCGGTGGTCACACCGGAGGGCACTGGCCGCAACGCGGTGATAGAGGGTTACAATATCGGCGGAAAAACAGGCACCGGTCAGCAGATATCCAACAAAAGCTATGAGGAAGGCAAACTGACGCTGAGTTTTATCGCGTTTCTGCCGGTTGAAAACCCGCAATACATAGCCTTGGCGCTTATAGACAGGCCGGAGGAATCTACGGAAGGCAGCGCTTCAGCCGCGCCTATGCTGCGTGAAGTATTAGAGAAGATCATTAAGTATAAGAATATACCGCCCTCCGAAGAGATCGAAGCGGCGGACGAGAACGACGGCGGCATCCCCATGCCTGATTATACCGGAGCGGCGCTTATGGACGCGACACAGAGTTTAAACAGTTTAGGGCTGGACTACAACTGCGCCGGCGAAGGGGACATAGTTAAAAGTCAGTTTCCCGCGGCGGATGAAAAGGTAACGCCCGGTTCGGAGGTTATTTTGTACCTGCGCTCATCGGGCGCGGAATTGGCCGTCGTGCCGGATGTAACCGGCTTAAGCCCGGAGGAAGCGCTGGCGGCGGTTTACGACGCCGAGCTGTCGGCGGCTGTCGTATATGAAGACGCTGGCGAAGACGACGAACAGGAAGCGGTTGCGGACACAACCCCTGTTCCTACCGTAACGCCCGCGGATCGCAAGGTGTATAAACAAATGCCGGAGCCTGGGCAGAAGGTACAGAAGGGCACGGAAGTGAAGCTGCGAATCTCTTAAATAGGTTTCCCCCATATGCCCTTGCGGCGCTTGAGTTTCGGAAGCGCCGCAATGGGAACATTTTTGGTTTATATAAATTCTGGTAATGGCATGGCGGAGCGAAGTATGCGGAATGTATACTCCGCTCTTTATTGAAAAAATTGTCTTGCCCTCAGCCTAATTGAGGCGATATAATAAGTGACAATCCATGCGTATAATAACAAACTGCGTAACTATTCAGACCCGGCGCGCGGATTTTTGATGTGATGTTATGAACGCGGGTGTGTTTGACTTACCGCATATGTCGATGAACGACATATTGCCTGTCGTGTCCTGCGCTATCTCATGTTTCAGCGTTTCAAGGCCGCGAGTGTTGCGGCAGTCGGAACCGACGACCGCCTTTGTTTTGTTATTCACGCCGAAAATAAGCCAACCATATTGCAAGCCTTTCAGGTTGGCTTCGTTGCTGATTGCTGAGAAGTATTTCACGATATCATCAAGTGGGTAGCTCTTGCTTGCCTCCTTAAACTCGACGACCTCGTCCCTCCCAATTCTCTATCAATCCTCGCAGGATTTCAAGCAATTCCGCGTTCATCTTGTTTACTCCATACCGGTGTATTCATCAATCTCAGATATCTTAAAGTACCATCGCTTTCCAATTTTGCGACCCGGAATCTCACCTTTTTAATCCAAATTCGTATCGTGTCTTTATGAACCTGAAATTCCTATCCCGTTTCCAATGAATAGTTTAGCACAAAATCATCAACAATTCACAAAAATATACAAATGCCCTTCGCGTTCAGCGCAACCGGTCTCTCTTGTCTAAACCATAAATATCGGCGATAATAGTACCGGAAGAAAGGTGAACTGTTATGCCCAACGAACGGGAGATTGCGATAAATATACTCATGAAAATAGAAAGGGAACACAGTTACAGCGGCATCGCGCTTTCACGCAATCTGAGCGCCGCCGATGGGCTGGACGCCCGCGGGCGCGGGTTTATTACGGAAATCGTCAATGGATGTATGAGGAACCTGATTTGGATCGATTACATAATCGACACGTATTCCAAGTTGTCCGTCGGCAGAATGGAGCCGTTTATCCGTCACTTAATGAGGGCTTCTGTTTATCAGATGAAATTTATGGACAGAATCCCGGTATCGGCGGCGGTGGACGAAGCCGTCAAGCTGGCTCGGCGGCACGGATTCGGCGGCCTGGCGGGGTTTGTCAACGCCGTGCTGCGGAATATAGCCCGTTCGGACGTGCCCTTGCCGGATCGGGCGCTTGGGCTGGATAGGTTTCTTTCTGTAAGATATTCATTTCCTATGTGGATAACGCGTTATTATCTCGACCGCTTCGGGCCGGAGACGGCTGAGGAGATCTGCGAAGCCGCCGTACGGGTTCCGCGCGTCCATATCTGCGTGAATACGCCGCGAATCTCTCGCGCCGAATTGCTAAAACGACTTGAAGCCGAGCCGTTGGGCGCGAACGGGGCTGTATTGCCGAAAACATCCGATATCGCAAAACTCCAGCCGTTTAAAGACGGATTGTTCCACGTTATGGATTACAGCTCGATGAGAGCCGTGGAGGCGCTTGACCCCAAGCCCGGATGTGTCGTGATGGATCTCTGCGCCGCTCCCGGAGGGAAGAGTTTTTACTGCGCGTATCTGATGAGGAACGAGGGACGTATTTACGCCTGGGATATACATCCGCACAAAGTGAGCCTGATTAAGAGTTCCGCGCGGCGTTTGGGCTTGGAGAATCTGACGGCGAGGGCGGCGGACGCCCGTGTGTTCGACGAACGTTTCGCGGAGACAGCGGACTGTGTGCTGATCGACGCCCCGTGTACCGGCTTGGGCGTTGCGGGCAGGAAGCCCGATATAAAGTATTCCAGGACCGAAGCCGACATACAGACTCTGGCGACTCTTCAAAGGGAGATTCTCAGCGCGGGATGGAAGTATGTAAAGCCGGGCGGGCGCTTGGTTTACAGCACCTGTACCCTGACCCGCGAGGAAAACGAGGACAACGCCGCGTGGTTCGCGTCACGCTTCCCCTTCATTCTTGATTACGAAGCGACGCTGCCGCCGGGTGAATCGGATGGGTTTTATATCGCGCGGTTTATACGAAGAAAGGAATTATAATGGATATCGCTTCAATGACGCCGGACGAGATTGCGGACATAATTGGAGACAAGCCGTATCGAGGGAAACAGATCTTCCGCTGGATACACAGCCGGCTGGCCGGGTCTTTTGACGAGATGACGGACTTGCCGAAGCCGGTTCGGGAGAAACTCAAAATGTCCCACACGATAGGCTCGCGGATAAAAAAATTGAGATCCGTACAATCCGCCGATCAAACGACAAAATACTTGTTCCAATTGGAAAACAATACTATAATAGAAAGCGTTTATATGAGTTACAGGTTCGGAGGCTCTGTCTGCGCGTCCACGCAGGCTGGCTGCCGGATGGGCTGTGTTTTCTGCGCGTCCGGAAAGACCGGGCTGGAGAGGAATCTGGCGCCTTCCGAGATCTGCGGGCAGGTTTACGCCATACAGCGCGAGAAGCCGCGCGCGGGCCATGTGGTTCTAATGGGCTGCGGCGAGCCTCTGGACAACTACGACGGCACTGTAAGGTTTATAAAGCTGGTAAGCGATGAAAACGGCCAGCGGCTGAGCAGGAGGTCTATAACCGTCTCCACCTGCGGGCTGACGCCGCGGATAGTTAACTTGGCGGACGAAATGATGCCGGTTACGCTGGCGGTGTCGCTTCACGCGCCTGACGACGCCGTCCGAGAATTCTTGATGCCCGTCGTCCGCGCGTTTCCAATGAACGGATTGTTGCGCGCGTGCGCGTACTACTCGGATAAAACCGGGCGTCAGGTTACGTATGAGTATACGATGATAAAGGGAGTCAACGACAGTCTATCGCAAGCCAGGGATTTAGCGGCGCTCCTGAGGGGCACGTTATCCCACGTTAACCTGATAAGGCTTAACGAAACGGATGATTTGGATTTGAAGACCAGTTCGGACGAAACAATCCGCCGGTTCGCCGATACGCTTAACGAACGCGGCGTAAAAACCACCGTCCGCAGGGTGCTGGGCAGCGGTATAAGCGCCGCCTGCGGTCAGTTGCGGAACCATCATAATAAATTTAACAGCGGGTGATAAATTGAACGCTTACGGATTAACAGACACCGGGAGAACGCGGACACAAAATCAGGATTCAATCTTTTTTTCCTCCGAGCCGGTAGGCTCGCTCCCCAACGCCTTAATCGTATCGGATGGAATGGGCGGGCATAGGGCCGGCGAGGTCGCCAGCCAGAAAGCGATTAAATTCTTTTGTGAGTACGTTTGCTCGCGTAACAGCGCTCCGGATGAATTACTGGATTTTCTGGTATCGGCGGTCGATTACGCGAATGATAAGGTATATGATATGTCATTGAGGGATCATTCGCTGTATGGAATGGGCGCGACATTCTCCGTATGCGCGGTGTCCGGCGGCAAGCTGTATATCGCGCATATCGGCGACAGCCGTGTGTATTTGGCCGCGGATGGACGCATCAGCCAGCTTACCAACGACCATTCCTTTGTAAATGAGCTGGTGCGCGCGGGCCGGTTGACGGAGGCGGCGGCGCGCAGCCACCCGCGTAAGAATGAGCTGACCCGCGCGCTTGGCGTTGAGGCGGACGAGCATATCGACGGCATTGTCTATGAGGCGAACAGCGGCTTTCTGCTGCTTTGCTCGGACGGCTTGACAAACATGCTGACAGACGGGGAAATCCTTCGTATTATCAAGAAGGAGGATACTCTGGAAATGAAAGTGCGCGGGCTAATCACAGCCGCCAACGAAAACGGCGGCAAAGATAATATTTCCGCGATACTGGCGGATTTAAGGCGGTGAACGCATGATACTGGAAACAGGCACGGTCGTGGGCGGGCGGTATGAGGTTCAGAATAAGATAGGCGCGGGCGGCATGGCTGTGGTGTATAAGGCCAGGGATAAGAAACTCGATCGCGCTGTCACGCTTAAGGTTATGCGTGAAGAATATATGTCCGACGAAGAGTTTATCGCGCGTTTTCAGGTTGAGGCAAGGGCCGCCGCCGGGCTGTCCAACGCGAATATAGTTAATGTGTACGACGTTGGGCAGGAACATGACATACATTATATTGTTATGGAGTATATAGACGGCGTAACGCTGAAGGAACTGATTCAGCGCAAAGCGCCGTTCCACAATGACGAGATACTGGGCGTCGCCATTCAGATCGCGTCGGCTCTGGCCGAAGCCCACGCTAACGGGGTCATTCACCGGGATATTAAGCCTCAGAATATACTGGTCGCCAGTCAGGGGGTTGTAAAGGTCACGGATTTCGGCATAGCCAAAGCCGCGGGCACGTCCACGCTCACGACAGGCAGCAACACCATGGGTTCCGTACACTATTTCTCCCCTGAACAGGCGCGCGGTGTCTACGTGGACAATAAGAGCGATCTCTACTCCCTTGGTATCGTCATGTATGAGATGGCGACGGGACAACTGCCGTTCGAGGGCGAATCCCCGGTCGCCGTGGCCATAAAACAGATAGACGAGCCGCTGCCCGATATAAAACCGTTTAACCCTGATATTTCAAATAGCTTGGTTAGGATAATCCAAAAAGCCGCGAACAAGAATACCCTAAGCCGCTATCAATCCGCCGAGGAGATGCTGACCGACCTTAAACGCGCTTTGTCCGAGGACAGCGGGAACATCGCCGCGGACGACAAGCGCTCATACTCATATGAACCTGATCAGGAAAGCCAGTATCCGAGGCAATACGTCGGCGAGGCCGTGGATCCATCCGCTGAAAAGGCTCTGGAGCGGAAGATAGTTTTTTCCGCGATCATTACATCCTTGGCGATTATAACGATAATCTCGTCAATATATATATACTTTCAATACAGGAACCGCCTGATAGCCGAGGTAATCCCGTCGGTCATAGGGCTTACGCTGGATGAATCCAAGGCACTGCTTGAGCCGGTGAACATGACGCCGATGCTCATGGGCGAGGAGCACAGCGAGGACTTTCCCGAAGGACAGATAATCCGTCAGGACGAACCCCCCGGCGGAACGCAGAAGACGAACAGCAAAAATATCGGCGCGGTGCATGTGTACGTCAGCCTGGGGGTTCAGACAGTACCGGTTCCGGACGTGGTAAACAAAGAAATATCGGAAGCCGAGGAAATAATACGTGAAAATTCCCTGGTAGTCCTTGAGGAGGATGAATTCAGCGAAACCACTCCTATAAACGTTATTATCAGGCAGGAGCCGCCCGCGGGCACGCAGGTTGAGTTATACACAGAGGTTATTATTGTGCGCAGCCTCGGACGCGAACCAAAGACTATATTAATGCCGGAGATAATCGGGAAATCGGAGGCCGAAGCCATAAGCCTGCTTCAAGACAATGAATTGGTGGTGGAACGCCCCACAAAGGAGACCAACAATGAAATCCCCGCCGGTTCTGTAATCTCGCAGTCTATCCCGGCTAACACCGAGGTGGAAAACGGGACTAAAGTCAGCTATGTTATCAGCTCCGGGGCGTCGCTGACCGTGGGACCATCGCCCACGCCGCCCCCGGTCCAGAAGACAAAGCGGCTGCTGGTACGCACTCCTCTGGATGTCGAAACGCCGGTACGCCTCAGAATACTCAAGATAACGGGCGGTACGGGGGAATATGTTTACGACGGCGTGGTAAACGAACTGCCGTTTGTACTTGAAGTCAGCGGTACGGGCATCGAGGATTTTCAGATCTACCGCGTGACGGACGACGGCAGATCTCAATTGCTGGCGGAAGAATCCATAAATTTTGACGCGGTGGATGATGAATGATGAAGCGTATACGGCTTGCGCCTTCTATACTCGCGGCGGACTTTGCGCGTCTGGGCGAGCAAATAAATGAGGTTGAGCGTTTCGGCGCGGAATATTTGCATGTGGATGTGATGGACGGACATTTTGTGCCTAATATATCCATCGGCCCTCCGGTGATTTCCTCTGTGCGGCGCGTGACGGAGTTAACGATAGACGCCCATCTGATGCTCGAATACCCGCTTCGGTTTATTCATGATTTCATCCGCGCCGGCGCTGATATTATCAATATACACGCGGAAACCGGCGATCCGGGGGCGGCGATCAAGGCTATCAAAGCCGGGGGTAAGAAGGCCGGTCTTACAATTAAACCGGGAACGCCCGCCGAGGCGGTTTATCCCTTTATTGAAGAATTGGATCTGGTTTTGGTGATGTCTGTCGAGCCGGGGTTCGGCGGACAGGAGTTGATACCGGAATGCCTGAATAAAGCTCGGATCTTAGCGGATTATATTGAAAAACACGGCATTGACACAGATCTGGAAATGGACGGCGGTATTTATTTAAAGAATGTGCGTGAGGTAATTCAGGCAGGTGTGAACGTCATTGTGGCGGGGTCCGCAATATTTGGAAATCCGGAACCTGGCGCCGCTGTTTCCGCGTTCATGGACATCTTTAAATCATATGGCATAAACTGAACTAGGGCGGCAGTCTGCCGGCCGTTATGTGAGGTGTTGTTATGCCATGGGGAAACAGCTATTTGAACAGGCGCTCTATAGGCTTATATAGATCGGATCCGACCGGCTCCGGCCCGTTTACCGGGCGTGAGCTTCCGGACGGAGTACAGATTAAGCCGCTTGACGCCGCGACCATAAACATGCTGAAAGGAATGGGAGTCCGGCTGCCGGTTCAACAGACCGCTCCAGCCCAGCCAGCGGAGCGTGTTTATCCGAAAGAACAGAAGACGCCGTTTTACACGGATACCAATATATTTACAGCTTCGCTGCGCGAGCGGATTCAAGACGAACGCAATTCATCGCGTTTCTACGCGCACCTCGCGGAACACGCGCCGCGGCGCGATTACGCCGATTATTTCAGCAGCGAGAGCGGCAACTGCGGTGAGCGCGCCAACAGACTGTGTCAGCTTTACGAGCGGTACGCCGGAGCGAGCTTCGGCCCGCTGGAAACCGACGTCAATACGCGAATCGCATTCGCAGCCGGAGTAAATTGGGCCGCCGCCGTGGAATGCCGAGCCTTGGAGAAATTTGCGGCGCTGTATGAAAACGCGCCGGATGAACGCTGCGCTCGCGGTCTGTTTACGTATGTCTGCGGCAAACTATCGCATATGATGATGTTGATCCTGATTATGCTGAATAAAGAGGTTACTGTTTAATATCGTAATGGACGTTATAATATCACATTATGTGAGATTATAACGTTTATTTTATTTTTCTAGAAATTTGTATTAAAAACAACGATTTTGCGCGGACAAACTATTGCTTTTTATTGAAAATATGTTTATCATAGTGCTAACATAATATGGAAAACGGGGCGAAAGCTGTGGATGTAATGTTACTGGAACGAAATAAAAATTTGATAGTAAAAATAATCGGCGACATAGATCAGCATAACGCTGAGGAGATACGTGAAAAAGTAGATAAAACCTTTGAACGTTCCAGATGCAGACACATGATATTTGACTTTTCCGGCGTGGCGTTTATGGACAGTTCGGGCATCGGGCTGCTGATCGGGCGTTATAAGAATGTGCGAAACCGCGGCGGCACGGTCGCTATCGCCAATATGAACCGCGATTTGGGCCGTATTTATAATATATCCGGTCTTAAAAAGATAATCGGAAGCTTTGATACGCTGGATCAGGCGGAAAAACAGGTCGAGAACCGGGCGCGCGCGTAAGCGCCGTTTACTTATTGAGGGGGAAAAAGAATGACATATGATAACGAGGTAAGCATCTCCATGAGCGCGCGTTCGCAGAACGAAGCGTTCGCGAGAGTGGCGGCGGCCGCCTTTGTGGCGCCTTTTGATCCGCTGCTCAACGACCTTACCGATATAAAAACAGCCGTGTCCGAGGCTGTCACCAACGCGATTATTCACGGTTATGAGAATAAAGAGGGTATAGTGTTTATTACGTTCCGCAGCTATGTAAACGAGATCTTTATTACTGTGACCGACGAGGGCGTCGGCATAGAGGATTTGGAACAGGCCATGACGCCGCTGTATACGTCCAAACCGGAATTGGAGCGTTCCGGCATGGGGTTCACGGTCATGGAAGCGTTTATGGATCACGTGGAGGTAACATCCGCGCCTGGCAGGGGAACGACAGTGGAGATGAGAAAGGCCATAGCGCGGCAAGGGTTGAAGTCGGATTTTGAGTGTTTATTTACCGGTCTAGGCGGGACTGGCGAACGTTAAAGAGGGTGGAGAATGGATAAGACGCTGGAACTGATTAAACTGGCGCAGGGCGGCGACAAGGAGGCCACGGAGCGGATTGTTAAGGAAAACAGCGGACTCGTCTGGTCGGTGGTTAAGCGGTTCAGCGGCAGGGGTTATGAAGCTGAGGATTTATTTCAGATAGGTTCGATTGGGCTTCTGAAGTGTATCCAAAAATTTGATATGCAGTACGACGTCAAATTTTCCACTTACGCTGTCCCGATGATCATGGGTGAGATCAAACGGTTTATCCGTGACGACGGCATGATAAAGGTTTCCAGGCCGCTCAAGGAACTGGCTATAAAGGCTAAATACGCGCAGGATACATTGGCGGGCAAATACGGCCGCCAGCCCACAATAAATGAGCTGGCGGACGAAGTCGGCGCCGAGGTGGAAGAACTGGTTGTGGCGATGGAGGCCGGGTTGGAAGTGGAGTCGTTGTATTCCACCATACATCAGGGTGATGGCAGCCCGATCTATTTAATAGACAAGCTGGATCAAAATGACGACGGAGCCAATATGGTGGACAGCATCGCCATTAAGCAGATTATAAGCAAACTAAAGCCAAACGAGCGCCAGATCATCATGCTCCGTTACTTTCACGACAAGACGCAGATGGAGATCGCGAAAGAGATCGGCGTTTCGCAGGTTCAGGTATCGAGGATAGAACGCCGCGTTCTGCAAACCATCCGCGATAATTTCGCGTAATGCCCCGTATCCGGCCGCGGCGCGGGCTTTTATTTTGCGCGTTACAGGCGGAACGGCGTTTCCTGATACACAAAATTTAGCCAGTTGGAAAATAGCAGACTGGCGTGCGAACGCCATGTCACAATAGGCGGATTGCATGGATTGTCGTTCGGGTAGTAGTGCGCTGGCGCGTCTATGGGCAAATCTTTGTTCAGATCACGCATATACTCGTCATTCAGGGTGTTCGGGTCATATTCCGAATGGCCTGTGGCGAAGATTTGGCGGCCGTTGTCCGCCGATATCAGGTAAACGCCGGACTGTTCCGATTCGGCCAGTATCTGAAGGGCGGGCACGCGCTCAATATCCGACCGCCGTATTTCGGTATGGCGCGAATGCGGCACGTAGAATATGTCGTCCATGCCCCGCAGCAGATCCGATTGAGCGACGGCTTTGTGGGCGAACACCCCGGATATCTTCCGAGGCAGGGGATATTTGGGTATGCCGTAATGATAATACAGACCCGCCTGAGCGCCCCAGCATATATGAAACGTGGAAGTCACGTGGGTTTTGCTCCAGCGCATAATGCCCGAAAGTTCTTTCCAATATGTAACCTCCTCAAACGGCAGGTGTTCGATCGGCGCGCCGGTGATGATCAAACCGTCGAACTTCTCGCTTTCGATATCCTCGAATACGTGATAGAACGCCGCCAGATATTCGGCGGGCGTATTTTTGGAGATATGGCTCTCCATGTGCAGCAGAGTAATGTCCACCTGAAGGGCGGTATTGCCGAGCAGCCGCAGCAACTGGACTTCGGTGGTCTGCTTGTTGGGCATTAGATTCAGTATGACTATCTTGAGCGGCCGGATATCCTGATGAAAGGCGCGGTCCTCACCCATAATAAATATGCGTTCATTTTTTAGTATTTCAATGGCCGGCAGATGATCCGGAATCTTTATGGGCATTACGCGTCACCTCGCTGAATGTGTTAAAGTACTGCGTCTGATAATTATATTAAAATTTTTTTCTTATGGCAAGGTAAAACGTCTATGGCAAAAGCAAGAAGAAATGCGAAAAAAGTATTTTTAGGAGTGCGGACTACGAAAAAACACGGATGTTTACAAAGAGTACTGGGAATCGCGCTATCCACAGTACTTTTAATAAGCGGTGTGGAAATCAGCCAAGCGGCAAAGAATCAAGCGACGGAAACCGCGTCTGTCAGGCGCGGTTCGGGTATGCGAAAAAACGCGTTGATTGTCAGATTCACAACTGATATGAATCAGCCGCAAGAGGAGCTCGCGGTTAAAAACGCCTCGAAAAAACGAGGTAAATCCTCTAAAAATGACAACATGAAAATGAGGCGTCTGTCAAAGAAACAGGCGGTTCTTGAGCTACAGCCGTCCGAGTCGG
>JAISZF010000036.1 GCA_031269415.1 Clostridiales bacterium | reverse complement strand
TGGTCGTGGGCCGCAACTCCCGCGGCGGCGACATTGAGGTAAATGTCTGCAAGCGCAAGCAGTTGACCAATATGCGCGCCTCCGGTTCGGACGACGCGCTGCGGCTGATAACCCCGATCACGTTCAGCCTTGAACAGTCGCTGGAATTCATTAATGACGACGAGTTGCTGGAAGTTACGCCCGCGCATTTGCGTATCCGAAAAAAAATCCTGGATTCCACAAAACGGATGCGCGCCAATAAGCATTAGCAAAGGATTTATATGGAAAACACAAGACGCTCCACTTTTATAGATCAAGCCGCGGTTTTAGTCACCGCTATGTTCATCTCGCGATTTTTAGGCTTCCTTTACAGAATGCCCATGACACATTTTATAGGCGACGACGGTAATGCTTATTACGCGGCCGGATTTCAGATCTATACGTTTTTTTTAATATTTTCATCCGCGGGGCTGCCTGCCGCGATTTCTAAACTTGTATCGGAGCGCGTAATCCTAAAACGATATAACGACGCTCACGCTGTATTTCAGGTGGCTATATTTTTAGCGGCGATCATGGGTATAGCATTCTCGTTAATCCTTCTGTTTGGCGCAAGGTACATCTCAGCCTTACTGAGCCAGCCTCTGAGTTATTATTCCATGCTAGCGCTCTCTCCGACACTTCTGATTGTCGGTATTATGGCTGTATTTCGCGGATATTTTCAGGGGATGGGCACCACAAAACCGACCGCTGTTTCTCAGATTGCCGAGCAGATTTTCAACGCCGGTTTTTCCGTTCTGCTGGCATATCTGATGCATGGCTACGGTCCGGAGTTCGGGGCGGCCGGGGGAACCGTCGGCACGGGTATCGGCGCGATCGCCGGGCTTCTCGTAATGGTTTTTATCTATAAACTCAACTCAAAATTCATCCACAGACGACTTAAAACGGATCATCTGCCGCAAAAGGAAAGCTATTCCGAAATAGCTGCCGCCGTACTGAAAACCGCCTGGCCTATTATATTAGGATCGGCGGTATTCAGTATATCCGGTATGATAGACACCGCCATGGTCAGCAACTGCCTGAAGGCGTCAAACGCTTTCGACGCGGCTCAAATAGCTCAGTTGTATGGGCAGTACAGCGGGAAGTATATTACGCTTACCACACTGCCCGTTGTTATATCCTCGGCGATGGCGACCGCTTCCATACCTAGCGTCGCTTCATCCAACGCCTTGAATGATACATCAGCGGTAAGCGCGAAGATAAATATGGGTTTGCGAATGGCTATGCTCTTTACTATACCCGCCGCGATCGGGCTGAGCGTATTAGGCGACCCGATTTTGAAACTCCTGTTCCCATCTCATCCCGACGGGGGAGCTTTGCTGCGGTGGGGTGGCATCGGAGTTATATTTCTGGCCTTGGCTCAGATAACCACCGGTATGCTTCAAGGCGTGGGGCGCGTGAAGCTGCCGATAATAGGCGCGATTACGGGAGCCGTCATTAAGATTATCTTGAACATGGTTCTTATTTCAAACCCCGCGATAAATGTATTAGGCGCGGTATTCAGCACGATCGCCTGTTATATGGTTGCGTCCGCGATAGACATCTTTTTATTATGGCATGTTACACACGCCCGTATTAATTTCATGAGTACACTGATAAAACCGATAATATGCGCGGTGGGTATGGGAGTGGCTACATACGGCACGTATGAGGCGGTATATTTTTTAAGTGGAAGCAACGCCGCGAGCGTAATCCTGTCAATAACATTCGGCGCCGCCGTATACTTTATATGTATGCTGTTTGTAAAGGGCATTGAGCGTTCTGATCTGCGCGCGGTTCCGATAGGCCGCAAATTGATAAGAATGATGGACAGTTTAGGGCTTTAAACACAGAAAGGGCGGTTCTCCGCCCTTTTGATTTATTTTTGCGTGTTATAGCTGTCATTATAGATTATGATCTCATTGGAATGAACCAATCCGAATTCATCATGCGCGTATTTTTCTATGTACTTATCACTCTTATTGAAATCTATAGTTTCCTGTAATGACTGACGCTCCGCGGAGACGGTTTCCAACTGCCGGCTCAGCGTTTCTATCTCCTCGGACAGATTGGCCTGTTTGCTGGTTTGCATGACTATAATCGCTGAAAATACCACGATCAAGAAGCCCCAAAACACGCAGTACAGTTTCAGCCTGTTGATTACCGGAGGCAGGGGTCTTTTCCTTATAATCTTATCCATTGTTTAAATCTTCCTTCTGATAATGTACATTTCTTTTCTGAGGTTTCTCATTTTTATACCGGCAAGCCTATTGGTTTTCCGCGCAATGCTCTTTCCGTTATCCAATTGCTTAAGCGTCCATTTTTTTATTGCCCTGCCGGGGTATGATAGCAGCTTTATCAATAACTTGAATGGAAACAGTATTATATTAACGGCGGTAATGATGATCTTCTTAATTATATCTATAATAAATACCGACGCCTTTATAATCAGCCCGCTTAAGGTGGCAAAGTACAGGCACATGCCGAAAAAAACGCCAATTATGGCGAAAACGCGCACTTCACCGCTATTGCGGTGGAGTATAAAGTAAAAGATAAAGATAGATACAAAGAGCCAATACAGCAAGTCTTCTATATGGGTCAAAAAATCTGGGTGTTTGATTGTTTTGCGCGCGATGCGGAAGAAATCGTATACGACGCCCGCGGCCGCGCCTAATAACATAGTCCACAGAAATAACCTGGCCTGATCGGCCATTGACAAGATCATAGAGACTCAGCTCACTTAAACAGCCGGCTGATAAATGACGCCTTACCCTTGCCAAACCCGCCCGCGTTATCTTCGTAATTGACGCTTACAATTTCACCGTCCACGCTCAGCTCGCCGCTGTCCAAGTGAAGCCTGTTGACATGCAGGTTAGCGCCGCGGATCAGCAGAACACCCATCTCTGTTTCCGCTATAATAGTTTCCTCATCAAATGAAATAACGTCCAAGACGCCGGTTACCGCCGCTGAATTCCGACGATCTATTGTTATCGCGTGCCTGGAAACACTTTTCTTTTCATCCGCCATAATCCCCACTCATCCTTTTGGTATTATAGTATATTATATAATACCGAGGGCTTAGTTATGACTGATAAGCCGATACATTTCTCCCGCCTCTTCTTTCTTTACGGCTTCCTTCACCGATAACACCTCAAACGCCGTTGTAGCGCTCCCAAACTTAACCTCTATAACATCACCCGCTTTTACTTCGGATGAGGCTTTCGCGACTTTGCCGTTGACAGTTACCCGCCCGGCGTCGCACGCGTCATTCGCGACGGTCCTGCGTTTGATCACACGCGATACCTTTAAATATTTATCGAGCCGCACATAATCCTCCAATGAATGAGAATAAAAAACTGTTCACGCACATTCGCGCAAACAGTTTTCCGCGTTTTATGTTATTTACCGTTTACGGCGTCCTTAAGCGCTTTTCCTACTTTAAAACGCGGCGCTTTGGAAGCGGGTATGGGCATAACTTCTTTTGTTCTGGGATTGCGGCCTTCACGGGCTGCCCGTTGGGCTACGTCAAATGTTCCGAATCCTACTAATTGCACTTTTCCGCCGGCAACCAATTCTTCAGTTACCGCGTCCTCAAAAGCACGCAGAGCTTTTTCGGAATCCTTTTTGCTCAGTTCAGATTTTGCCGCTATGGCCGCAATTAATTCTGTCTTGTTCATGAAACGTCCTCCTCGAGTTATTATTCATTAATAATGGCAGCAAACCCTGAATTTACAGGATTCTCTCTGTTCTCAAATCTAGTTATATACGTTTCTAAGGCGTTTGTCAAGGCGAATTCGGGATTTATATTGAAAAATCTACAAATTTGCACGACATAAATCAACAGACTTCCTATTTGTTCTTCAATAATCTCAGTTTCGTTAATTTCTGAATTTTTATTTTTCTCTGAAGCTCTTATAAGTATTCCCTTCAACAGCTCCGAGATATTTTCGGCATCAGAATCGGTAAAACCGACACCTTGTTCGGAACGTTTCAGAACCTTTTCAGCTCGGGTCAGTGAGGGCAAAGCTTTGGGTACGGAGCGCATCTTATCCGTTTTGTTCCGGTATCCCTTCTCCTCGTCCTTAATCTTGTCCCAACTGATCAAAACTTCTTCCGGGCTATCCGCTTTTACATCCCCAAAGATATGACGATGACGGTTAATCATCTTATTTGCGATGCCATCCACAACATCGTCTATTGTAAATTGATTGAGTTTCTCCGCTATCTTTGAATGAAAAACAACCTCCAGAAGCACATCACCGAGTTCCTCACATAACGCGGCCATGTCGTTGTTATTTATAGCGTCTATCGCCTCATAGCTCTCTTCCAGCAAATATTGACGGAGCGACTCATGCGTTTGGATTCTATCCCAAGGGCAGCCGCTGTCTGAAAGCAACTTGTCCATTATAGCGCAAAAGCCTTGAAAATCAGTCTGTTTAATGTTTGATCAACCTCCTCGCTATTATTGAATTTAATATATTTTCTCTGTTTTGTCAAGAAAAAAGAATGAAAAAAGAATGAATCATCCGATTCATTCTTAGATCTCTATTGCTCCATTTGTTTTCCAAGAAAACCCGCGGCCGTTTGCGCTAGCTTATCCTCAACCTCTCCCATCTTTTTATCTGTCGATAAAAACACGATAGCTCCGAGTACGTCTCCCTCAGCAATAATCGGCGTTATTAATTCGTTGTTATACATACTGGGATCGTCCTCATCCAAAATAGGGACAAAATTTGCCTCATTACGGCTTGAGGTCAATGTACTGCGCTGGTTAATCGCTTTCTCCAGCGCGGATGAAATGTGTTTTTCTAAAAATTCTTTTTTTGCCCCGCCCGAAACCGCGATGATCTGATCCTTGTCCACAATACAAGTAATATGTCCGGCGGACTGCGCTAAACTCTCGGCGTATTCTTTCGCGAAAGCCCCCAATTCACCAATGGGGGAATATTTTTTAAGAATTATTTCTCCCTCTCTGTCGGTAAAAATCTCCAGAGGATCTCCTTCACGGATACGGAGGGTTCTCCTAATCTCTTTTGGGATAACTACTCTTCCCAAATCATCTATCCTTCTGACTATCCCGGTTGCCTTCAAGATTAATTCCTCCTTCATTTTTCTCCCACTTATATTTTCTTCTAAATAAAAAAAATTATTCCTGAGCAGTTTTTGGAGTACGATATAGTAATTTTGGAGGCATACCTGGCAATCTAAGGATTCACAGATTTATCAGACAGCCGTAAAATATAAGAGTTTTATCTTGAATATGGCGTAGATGTTTAAAACCTGCTTGTTTAGATATTATTTGTTTATTTACCTAAAAATATACGCGAATAAGTTTTGCGCTTGATTTCAAATCAAACGCGCTATGCGTTATATTCGCAATATGAGTTACAATAATTTTGTCACATGTGTGACAAAGTTATCGTATTGGAATCAACAATTTTAACGCGTATTGCGTTAAGCATCCAAGAAGCTCTTTAAGGATTCGGGTAAATCCCGCAAGCCGATATATACTCTTGATAGTATTAGCATTGGTATTTCAATTCTATTCAGTTTAGACTTAATATTTACATTCAGGAACTTGCAGAGTAAGGCAAATACCGGAAGTTTTGCGTTAAAACCGCCAACGAAAGCTGTCGATGAAATGACAGGCGGCGCGTAAGAGGCGATCGCTCCTTCCCGCCGGAGCTTTTTTAAGTGCTTTGCGGAGATTTTATCTTGTGCTAAGCAGATATAAGCCGAGGTTCCCAATATCGGAATTTCGAGCAGCCACTTTCTGACGAGATCCCGTAACGTAGGCAGGCTGTCCCCCTTTTCAATGCCCGCGGGCGATATAAGAACAAGCTTTTTATACAGCGAGGGATCAAAGACATAACCCATTACGGTATATGCCGCGGAGTAATCGGACGCCACCGCGATAACGGGCCTTTTGACTACATCCTTTATAAAGCTGTTAATCAATCTGGTATACAGATACGCCGAATAAGAAATATTTGGCTTTTCGGAGTGTCCGAAGCCCAATAAATCTATCGTGTAGACCTGATATGATTGGTAAAGGGCAGCGTCAGCCCTTTGCCACTCCGTCATATCCGCGCCGGGATAAATTCCGTGTATAAGCAGAAGGGGTTCGCCGCGGCCTTTAACTCTGTAGCGAATAGAGCCAAAACGCCAAGGATAGTATTGATCGTCAAAGTGAGTTATTGAGTTTCCGCTCTTGAATTTAAAATATATTCGATTCAAAAGAAAATGGACAAACAGACAGCCGGCTATAGCAACTGTATTCTTGAGGGCTTTTTTCATTTTTTTCCTCCAAGCGATAAGTGCATACAGTATATCACGTTGAGAAAAAACGTCAAGGATCGTAAAAAAAACAGGCAGAAGGAGCAAAGCCCGCATCTGCCCGTTTTATCAGAACTTGATTACTATTTTTACCACGTCGCTTTTTTCCTTGATATTTTTTTCAAAGGCTTTAGCTATATCCGCAAAATCATATTCATCCGTTACGATCTTTGAAACATCAATCTTTCCGGAAGCGATAGACTTAATGGCAATAGGGTATTGATTCTTATATCTGAAGATAGGACGTACATCCGCGACCTTACCCATCAGCTTAGCGAAATTGAACGGTATGATATCCTCAGGCGGCATACCGACTAAAACTATGACGCCGCCGCGTTTAACGACGTCTACTGTCTGCTGAGTTGTCTTAGTGGCGCCCGCTGTTTCCATGACTATGTCCGCGCCTTGATTGGCTGTATATTCAGCGACTTCAGCCACAGTGTCTTCCTTGGCGGCGTTTATTACTTTGCTCGCTCCTAATTCGAGCGCTTTCTCCAGACGCCTTGGAATAACATCCACCATTATAATATCTGACGCGCCATATGCCTTTGCCGCCAAAAGAGCGGTCAATCCGATACAGCCAGCCCCCAGTATCACAATGCTGCTGCCAGGTTTGACTTGTCCGACAGCGGCTGCCTCTAAACCGACAGAGAGTGGTTCTACCAAGGCGCCTTCTTTTGCGGAAACATTCGGGGGGAGCTTAAACGCCAAAGACGCTGGGAAGGCGATATAGTTGGAGAAGCATCCGTGATACGGAGGAGTCGCCAGAAACTCCACATCCGGGCAGAGATTATAGCGGCCTGTCACGCAGTATTCGCAGTGACCGCAAGTGGCTCCAGGTTCCATCGCGACTCGATCCCCAACCTCCAGCGAATCCACACCCTCACCGAGCGCGGAGATAACGCCGGCGCACTCGTGACCAAGTATGAAGTCGCCTTTAACGATGTAATCCCCAATACGACCGTATTCAAAGTAGTGAACATCGGAGCCGCAAATTCCCACATACTCCAATTTAACAAGGACTTGTCCGGGTTTGAGATCTGGTATGTCAATATTGCGGATCTCCATCTGGTTTATGCCAGTCATAAACGCCGCTTGATTCCTCATAAGGAATGCCCCCTCTTATAGTGTTATAGTAGATTTTATCATTCTTGCGGAGTCCGCGTCAATAGATCGGTATATGCGGCATACCGGGTTGAATATATATATTATGGACTGTGTTGGGAAGGGAGAAGCCAATGAGAGAGTTCATGACGCTAATCGGACAGATCTTTTTGATCTCGCTTGTGCAGACAATATTAGAGGTATTTCTGAAATCCGATAGCCGAGATTATCAGATCAGGATAATCAATATCGCGTGTATTATGGGCAGCCTATACCTGGTGCTGCAATTTGTTTTTACATATATATTAAAGGAATTATCAACTATAGTCCGAATGCCGTTTTGAAAAAGATTGAATGATCGGCCAGAGAATGTTAAAATAAGCAATATTTGTATTTAGGAAAGGCGCGTGAGTATAAAGCATTCCTATGAAAAAAGTAAAATTAATATACAACCCCAATTCCGGCGACAGGAGTTTTAAGTTCTCTTTAGACGCTTGTGTCGCGGCGTTTCAGAACGCGGGTTACGAAACGCACCCGTTCCGCATGCATACTGGCCTGGATTTAGACACGCAGGCGGACGGCTTGGGTGAATACGACATGCTGGCGGTATCCGGCGGCGACGGCACTGTCAATCAAGTGTTGAATGTCATGCTGTCACGGGATGTTTCGGTACCTTTAGCGATCATTCCATCCGGAACCGCCAATGACTTCGCCTCATACCTAAAGGTTCCCGAAGATCCCGAGGCAGCGGTTACAGCGCTGGTAAACGGCGACTTGGCGGATTGCGACGTGGGGCTGGTCAATGGCCGGTATTTTATCAATGTCTGCGGCTCTGGAATATTCGCAAACATTTCGGAGTTGGTTGACGGAGAGGCGAAGGATACGCTGGGCAAATACGCATATTATCTGAAGGGGATCGAACAGTTTCCTAACTGTACTCCGTTCAGGATAAGGATTAAAACTCGGACACAGGTTCTAGAAGAGGATGTATACATGTATTTTATTCTGAACAGTTCCGGCGTCGGAGGTTTTAACAATATTTCCTCGCAGGCTTCAATACAGGACGGCTTGTTTGAGTTTATAGCGGTAAAGGCTATACCAGTGATGGATCTCGCGGTGCTGTTTCTCAAACTGCTGAAAGGTGATTTTCTGGAAGACAATCGTATTATTGTGATGAGGGAACCCTATTTCTATATAGAATACCTCTCGGAGGACAAGCAGTTTCTCACTACGGGCGTCGACGGCGAGAAGGGTCCGGATATGCCGGTGGAGGTAGAAAACTTGCGGAGGAAGATAAAATTGATTATACCAAAGGAAGGATGACATAATGATCTATGTTTCAGAAATAGCGAAGCTGCTGGAAGGGGTTACGCCCCTTTCGGCTAATGAGCTGGTGGAGCTGATCGCTCCCGCGCCTTCGAGTGAAATGGGCGACTGGGCTTTTCCCTGTTTCAGGCTCTCCAAGGCTATGAAAAAATCTCCGGGTCTGATAGCTTCTGATTTGACACGCGAGTTGAAAACGAATAAACCTGAATTTATTGATAAGATCGAAGCGGTAAACGGGTATGTGAATTTCTATCTGAACAGGCGCGCCGTCGTCGAATCCGTTTTAACCGCCGTTAAGGAACGGGGAGAAGGTTACGGAGGCTCTGACGCCGGCGCTGGTAAAACCATACTGATTGACTATTCTTCGCCTAATATCGCAAAGCATTTCCACGTCGGCCATTTAGGCACCACGTTCATCGGACACGCTCTATATAACATTCTGCGCTTCCTGGGCTATCATGTTGTGGGGATAAATTATCTGGGCGACTGGGGCACCCAGTTCGGTAAACTAATTACCGCGTATAAGCATTGGGGGAGCAAGGCGGAGATTGAAGCTCGCGGCATAGACGGCTTGATGGATCTATATGTAAAATTCCATAAGGAAGCGGAGTCAACCCCCGGCTTGAACGACGAGGCCCGCGCCTGGATGCTCAAGATGCAGGATGGCGACGATGAATCGCTAAATATATGGAAATGGTTCGTGGATTTAAGCCTAATCGAGTACGAAAGGGTTTACAAGCGTCTTAACATTACGTTTGATTCGTACCGAGGCGAAAGTTACTATAACGACAAGTTAGACGCGGTGGTATCCGAGCTGCGTGAAAAGGGTCTGCTGACCCTAAGCGAAGGCGCGTCGATAGTCGATCTTTCGGCGTATAATATGCCCCCGTGTCTTATCCTTCGCGGCGACGGCGGCTCACTGTACCCTACCCGCGACATTGCCACAGCCTTGGAGCGCAAACAGACGTATGACTTTTATAAAAGCTTATATGTAACCGGTCTTGAGCAGAACCTCCACTTCGCGCAGTGGATGAAGATTGTTGAAATGATGGGCTATGACTGGGCAAAAGACATGATTCATATTCCGTATGGACTGGTTGTTTTCGAGGAAGGTAAAAAGATATCCTCACGCGGCGGGAATGTGATCAAAATGGAAGATCTGTTGGATAAAGCCGCGGCCAAGACACTGGAGATCATAAACGAAAAGAACCCCAATCTGGCGGATAAAGAGACTGTGGCCGAACAGGTCGGCATCGGCGCGGTTATATTCAATCAGTTGTACAATAATCGCATTAAAGACGTACAGTTTTCATGGGACAAGATGCTTAACTTTGACGGTGAAACCGGGCCTTACGCGCAATACACCTCCGCTCGCGCGAACAGCGTGCTGAAAAAGACGCCCGCGGCCGTATATGAGATGGAAACAGACTACTCTCTTTTATGCGATAACTATTCATATGAGGTCATAAAGCTCTTGGATCTTTTCCCGGAACGTATAGCCGAGGCGGGTGAGAAATATGAACCTTTCATAATCTCTCGATACCTTGTTTCATTAGCCCAGGCGTTCAATAAATTCTACCACAATAATATCATTCTATCGGATGATCTGACGCTCTCCGCGGCGCGAGTCAATTTGACCATCCGCGTCAGGGACATATTAAAACGCGGGCTCGGGCTGTTAGGTATAGCCGCCCCCGAAGAAATGTAAAAAAATTAAGATATTAATCATACCCAACGACACCTGCTTCCGTATATCTTTTCAAATAAAACTAAATACGAAAGGAAGTCAGGTTATGAATTGCAGAAATCATCCGACAAGAACAGCCGTTAATACATGCAGTCAATGCGGGGATTGGTTGTGCGAGGAATGCACGGCCGACGTGGCGGGCAGAATATACTGCGGCACATGTCTGCAGAAATATTGGGCGCACGATCACGAACACGCGGCGCCGCCGAAGGAAGCGCATTATTATTCGCCGCGTCCCGCGCGGGGAGGAGTAAGCTTTGGACTGTTGCTATTCTTCTCGCTTATGCCGCCGGGTATCAACTATATGTATGAAGGATTAATTAAGCGCGGCTTGTTTGTACTGTCCAGCTTCTTCCTGTCGTTTTATCTCGCCGTGACGTTGAGTGAACCCATTTTTGGTATTTTAATCTCCATTATTTGGGTCGCCTGCGTTTTTGACGCGTTTAGCATCCGTCGCAGACTGATTGCGGGTGAACGGGTTGTGGATTCCGTTGATGATATACTCGGTTTTTTCAAAAAGTACAAAACCGCTGTTATATTGTTTTTGGTGGTAGTGCTGGGCTTGAATCTCTTAGGTTCCATCGGCAAAGCCATCAGTTATATGCCTTATGTACGTTATATACATCCGCTGATCAGCAGCCGGATTGTGCCTGTTTTGATTCTCTTGGGCGGTATATACTTAATTGTGTTTTCCGGCAAACGTTCGGGAGCGTCCTCGCGCTGTTGTGATCATACGCGTGACGACAGCGAGAATAAATAATAAAAAGGGCGGGACATTTGTCCCGCCCTTGCTGTTGATTATATTTGATTTTGAGCATCCCCGGCTTTGCGCAGCAGAAGGATGAGCCTGTCCAATTCGTCCTTGGAATAATACTCTATTGCTATAGTCCCCTTCTTTTTGCCGTCGTTAATACTGACCTTAGTGCCAAGTACTGTTTTTAAATCGTCTTCCAATTTTTTATAAGAAGCTTTTTGTACAAAAGCGTGAGTTAAACTGAATTCCTTGGGCTCACGGGGATGCAGGCAGCGTTCTACCAGAATTTCAGCGTCGTGGTAATTCATGTCACGCTCTATAATAGATTCCGCGCACATAAACTGAGCGTCAGGTTCGGACAGCTTCGTCAGCAGGCGCCCATGCGCCGGCGACAGCTTGCTTTCGATAATAAACCCTTGCACACGCTTATCCAGATCCAGCAGGCTAATGGCGTAAGAGATAGCGGCCCGGCTTTTGCCTATTCGAGTAGCCACGTCGTCCTGCGTGAAAAAGAATTCCTCGATCAACTTCTGATAACAGGTTGCTTCTTCTATCGGGTTGAGATCCTGGCGCTGCAGGTTTTCAATCAAAGCTATCTGAAGGGTATCGGTTTCAGTGTAATCTTTAACGAGTACAGGCACCTCAGCCAAGCCGGCGCGGCGCGCGGCGCGCCATCTGCGTTCGCCCGCTATTATGGAATAATAGCCGTTTTCCTCTTTTACAATAAGCGGCTGAATTATGCCGTAGGTACGGATTGAATCAGCCAACTGGTTTAACGCTTCCTCGTCGAAATACTTCCGCGGTTGTTGTTTACTGGGTTCTATGCGGTTGATATCAACCGTCATAACGCCGGTCTTCCTGCTATCCTCGCGCTTCGCGTATTCCTCGCCGGTAAATTCCGCGTCGGCGATTAATGCGCCTAAACCCCTTCCCAAGCCTTTTTTCAATACGGCAGGCATACTACGCCTCCTTCGCCATTACTTCCTGCGCCAGAGAGATGTAACTCTCAGCGCCTTTAGATCTCTCGTCGTACAAGGTAATCGGCACGCCATGACTCGGGGCCTCGCTGAGTCGGACATTGCGCGGGATAATCGTGCGATACACGTTAAGACCCATGTGCCGCTTTACCTCGTCTACGACCTGCATGGACAGGTTGGTTCGCGCGTCGAACATGGTGAATACCACGCCCTCCATCTTAAGGTACGGGTTAAGACGCCGCTGAACCAGCTCAATTGTGCGCATGAGCTGGGTTAACCCCTCAAGCGCGTAATACTCGCATTGAATGGGTACAAGGACGGTATCGGCGGCGGTTAGGGAATTGATGGTCAGTATGTTGAGCGACGGCGGGCAATCTATCACGACATAGTCGTATAAGTACTTCGAGTCGTCCAATATGGACTTAAGGATGTATTCCCTATGTTCGCGCCCGACCAGTTCCACCTCCGCGCCGGACAGATCGATATTAGACGGGATTATGAACAGATTTTCGACACAGGTTTGAAAAATGGCATCCTCGGTATAACATTCACCCAGCAGAAGATCATATACGGTACATTGCAGTTTATTCTTATCCAAACCTAAACCGCTGGTGCAGTTGCCCTGCGGATCCATGTCCACCGCCAGCACTTTTTTGCCGGATTGCGCCATACAGGCGCTCAGGTTAATATTAGTGGTGGTCTTGCCGACGCCGCCTTTTTGATTCGCGATTGCTATAACCCTTCCCAACGTTTCCCCTCCTAATTAAGACGCTGCGTCACTTAATTAAAAGTATTATAGCAGAAGCGTGTTTTATCGTCCAGATAAAAAAGGTATATTATTCCTGCGGGTAAAAAACAGAAAGGCAATGGCGCGTTATAGGCCATTACCTTTCTGTTTTGGTTTCAGCGAGTCTGAATCGGCACAACATACATCAGCCGAATCACGCCCAAAACCAAGAGATGCAGGGGATACGCCGCGTAAAACAACCATCTCAGACGCATACCTCTCTTATTATTGTAGAAGGAGAGCAGGAAAAGCGCTATACAGGCGGAAAACATCAGCTTGACGGCATAGTCGGACAAGAGTTGCGGCAGTAACTCTATAACCATGGAAAATCCGCTTTCGGCAAGGATCATTCCGATATAATCCAGATCGACCCAACTGATGATGTACAAATAAAACACCAGGCAAAACAGCGCCGCTATTCGCAAAAATTTGCCCAGGCCGCTCATCCGCAAAGGCTGTCCGGGTTCCTGATCACCGTATGGCAGGATGTAGAGTATAAACACAAATAAAACGCCCGCCGCGCCGTAATCAATTTTATAACCGTAAACCGAGTCAGCCAGATAGACCAAAGATACAATCAAGGGAATCCCCATTAGATATATCAGACGTTTGAAGCCGGTGTTAAACTCTCTATAGAGATATACGCACAGCACACCCAAAAAAAACGTCCAGAAGATATTCTGATCTTCCATTAGGTTGTACGCGCCGAGGTCAAATATACCGTCGGGTGTACGGTTAAAACTCGCCAGTGCCAGATCAAAGGGTAATTCCGTTATAAGCGCGAACAATCCCAGACGCAGCAGATAGAGTTTTATATTGCTCGTGCGGCGGCAGCCTTCAGCGACGAAAAACAGAAATATGGGAAACGCTATACGGCCAATAGAGCGGATTAACTGATATGTGGAAACATCAAAAAGGGGTTGAAAAACAACCCCTGTGTGATCGACTATCATTACCAATAACGCGATAAGTTTCAGCAAAAACGTACTCATGCCTCACCCCGGCCTGTTATAATTATTATATCGTAATCCTCGGGCATTTCAGGCAGCACCTGAATGATAGAGTCTTTGAAGTAATGCAACAAGTCGGAGCCCATACCAGTGGTCTTGACTATAATCTGGGTAGCGTCCATTTGCGCGCCGGTATAGTCATCTATATTTGTGACCGTAAAGCCGTCGCTTTCGAAAGCCTCTTTGAACGACCTCGCTATACCATTTATACCGCTGCCGTTTAATACCTCAATACGCATGCCCTTGGAGTTGATCTTCGGAACAGCCGTCGGTTCCTCACTGACTTCCGGAACGGTTTCAGACGGCGTTTCCTCGGGTTCCGTTACTTTATAAAAGATGTCGTTTACAAGTTCTTGAATCTGTTCGTCATTTGGAATAACATAGGAAACCTTACCGATATACTCCGGTGTGCAAGGCAGGGTATAAAAATTAAAATTATCCGTGTTTATATCGTTAATATATCGTAAGTACAAAGGTAAGTCAGTTATACTGAAATTAGTTTTAGAATAGCTTATAATGGATTTCGCGATGGAGAAGGCGTTGCCCAGAATATTCTCCCGCTCTAAAACCTGACTGAACAGCGCCTTTAAAAACTCCTGCTGAACCTCTATACGATCGATATCTCCGTCGCGGTACTCGCGGTAGCGCACGACGCCCTCCGCGGTCTTTCCATCCAGGTACTGGAACCCCGGGGGTATGGCGATGTTCAGTGCCTGGGAGTCATCCTTGTAATACATGCCCGGCTTGGGGATTTCAAAATAAACGCCGCCTAAATCGTCGACTATGTTTCGGAACGCCTGCAAATCAATTTCAATTACGTATTTAATATCCACACCGAGCACATCTTGTATTTGTTCCTGCAAAAGGGCCATTCCGTATTGCTGTTGGCCGTAACTGTTAACTTCGTTCATTTTCATTGTACCGTCTGCCGGAGCGTAAAGACCTAATTCCTGCATGCGACTCAAGCGCTCCCTCGGGAGGATCGTGAGCGTATCGCGTGGGATTGATACGAGACTAATCTCATAAGTGTCCCTGTTAAAGCAGCCTACTATCATGACGTCGGTCAAGAGGCCGGAAACGTCTTTGCCCACCACGAAAAAATTGGTTTTCGCGGGCGGAAGTAATATGGATTCAGACGGCTGAACTGTAGGTTTCGCGGCTATGTCCTCAGCTTCGGTCGTGGTACTGCTGTCGGTCGGCGGAGCTGTCGGCGTTGATACGGCCAAGGCATTATTGTCTGTATTAGCCTGACTGCCGTTTATAATAAAAACGGCGATAGTGCCCGCGAGTAGAAATACCCCGACCATAGCGCCCACTAATTTGAAGAACTTCTTAATCATTCTCCCGCGGACGGATTCGCGTTGATAGAATTGATTCTTCCCGTGGAAATTTTTCTTTCTGCTGAATGAAGATCCGGATTGCTTTTCCAGCGCTCCGGACCTGTTATTTTTTCTTTGAATATCATCGCCTTGCGGAATGTTGGGTCTTAAAACAGATTCTTCCTGCATGAGCTTCTGCCGTATTCCAACATCTTACGGCAATAATTCACCTCCTTGACAAAAAAAGCGACTTCCACCGTCGGCTAATAGTATATCAAAGCAGACAGCGATTGACAAGTAAACTGACAAAATAAACCTCATATTAATGTTCCAGTTTGATTACAAATTTTAACAGTTAGTCTATGGCCGGCATTATCGGACCGCCCTTAAACCCATCTATACACGCCGAACACCTAAGCGCGCGTACTCGCCGTTTATATTCCATTCTTTAATATACGTTCCGTCTATACCGTCGTCCGCCAGCAATGTGATCTCATTTGCCAGAACGTCTTCGGCGATCTGGCCGCCGATCAACTCAAACACAGCGCTTAGTTTTTCGCCGCACTTGTAGAACAGACGGATGCGATCCGTTACCTCAAAACCCGCCTCCCTGCGCATGGTCTGAACCTTGCTGATAATCTCGCGCGAAAGGCCTTCATTTATCAATTCAGGAGTCAACGTAACGGAGAGGACGACATTTACGCCCCGATCATTCGCGGAGCTAAAGCCTTCCCTCCGCGCCGCCGAGATCAGGAGCTCGCTCTCTTGAAGCTCTATCACTTGCCCGTCAACGTTCAATATAATGTTCCCCTGTTTCAGTGATTTCATGAGCGCGTTTCCGTCGGCAGCCGCTAAGGCCCTGCTGATAGCGGGAAGCTGTTTGCCGTATTTGCGGCCGAGTGAGCGCAGTTCGGGCTTAATGCTATACGCGGTGAAGGCGTCCACATCGTCGGTATACTCAATCTCTTTTACATTAAGTTCGTTTAAAATAATACCGTTGAACTCTTCCGAGGGTTTCTGTTCAGACTTTACGTACATTCGCGCCAAAGGCTGACGGTTCTTTATGGCAGCTTCATTACGCGCTGCGCGGCCTAATGTTACGATTCGCAGCACGCGATCCATGTTGGCTTCCAGATCGGCGTTGATCCAATCAGGGTTGAATCGCGGGAAATCCGTAAGATGAACGCTCTCCCGCGCCTGGGGCTCCAGATTCTTTACCAAATTCAGGTAGATGGCCTCCGTCATGAACGGAATAAACGGCGCGCAGATCTTCGCTAAATTTACCAATACATGATACAGGGTCATGTAAGCGTTGATCTTATCGCGGGACATATCATTTCCCCAATACCGTTCGCGGCCTCGGCGTACATACCAATTGCTCAGCTCGTCCACAAAATTGTTCAGCGCCCGCGCCGAGTCGGTGATCTCGTAGTGTTCCAGATTTTCGTCCACTTCACGGATCAGGGAATGCAATCGTGAAAGCACCCATTTATCCATCAGAGACAGCTTGTCGTATTCCAGACTATATTCCGCCGGGTTGAACTGATCAATCTCGGCGTACAGCACATAGAAAGCATAGGTATTCCAGAATGTGCCCATAAACTTGCGCTGGGCCTCGTTCAGAGCGTCGTCATGGAAACGGCTGGGCAGCCACGGCGCGCTTGAGCTGTAGAAATACCAGCGTGAGGCGTCCGCGCCCTGTTTATTCAACACTGACCAGGGATCGACGACGTTGCCCTTGTGTTTGCTCATTTTTACGCCGTCTTTATCCATAACCAGACCCATTACGATGCAGTTTTTAAACGGCGACGTTCCGAAAACAAGCGTACCTATAGCAATTAACGAATAAAACCAGCCGCGCGTCTGATCCAGCGCTTCCGAGATGAAGTCGGCGGGAAAGAATTTCTCGAATTTTTCTTTGTTTTCAAACGGATAGTGCCATTGAGCGAACGGCATAGCTCCGGAATCAAACCAGCAGTCTATAACCTCCGGCACGCGCCGCATAACGCCGCCGCATTCGGGGCAATTGAACGTCACGCTATCGATGTACGGTTTGTGAAGCTCAATGTCCGCTGGCGTTTCAGGGCTTAGTTCGCGCAGTTCCTCAATACCTCCTACAACATGCCTATGGCCGAGCTCGCATTCCCAGACCGGCAGAGGCGTGCCCCAATAACGTTCCCGACTCAGGTTCCAATCGACCACGTTCGCGAGGAAATCTCCGAAACGGCCAGTCTTGATGTTGTCGGGCATCCAGTTCACCGCGTCGTTATTGGCCAGCAATTCGTCCCGCAGAGCGGTCATCTTTATAAACCAAGCGTCGCGCGCGTAGTAGAGCAGAGGCGTGTCACACCTCCAGCAGAACGGGTATGAATGCTCGAAGTCCATGGCTCGGAACAGTTTTCCTGTTTCTTTCATATATTTGATGATGAGCGGATCGGCCTCTTTGACAAACACGCCTGCCCAAGGCTTAACCGATTCAGTGAACAGGCCCTGAGCGTTTACCAGTTGGATAAAAGGCAGATCGTATATCTTGCCGAGACGGGAATCATCCTCGCCAAAAGCGGGAGCGATATGGACAACGCCCGTGCCTTCGTTAAGAGTAACATAATTATCGCAGACGACATAACAGTGTTTTTTATCGGATTCGTAGAAACCGAAGAGATTCTCGTATTCCATTCCCTCGATAGACGCTCCGGGGAAGGTTTCAATTACGTCGAAGTCCTCTTTTAACAGATCGCTCACGAGAGCCTTTGCCATTATATAAACTTCGGAACCCTGTTTTACTCGGCAATACTCCTCTTTCGCGTTGACCGCAAGCGCCACGTTTGACGGCAGTGTCCAAGGTGTGGTCGTCCACGCCAGAATAAACGTGTCCTCTCCTTTAACCTTGAATTTGGCGAAAACAGAGGTTTCTCTTACGTCTTTATAACCCTGCGCGACTTCGTGGCTGGACAGCGACGTGCCGCAGCGCGGGCAGTACGGTAAAATCTTATGACCCTTGTACAGCAGCCCCTTTTCCCAAATCTGTTTTAAAGCCCACCATTCCGATTCGATATAGGAGTTGTGATACGTGACATACGGTTCGTCCATATCCGCCCAGAACGCCACGCGATCGCTCATTTCCTCCCATTCGTTCTTGTATTTCCACACGCTTTCCTTGCATTGTTGTATAAACGGCTCGACGCCGTATTTCTCGATCTCCGGCTTGCCGCTGATCCCCAGGGCCTTTTCCACTTCCAGCTCCACAGGCAGGCCATGCGTGTCCCAACCGGCTTTGCGCAGCGTGTTATAGCCTTTCATGGCTCGGTACCGCGGAATCAGGTCTTTTATTGCCCGTGTTTCCACATGACCGATGTGCGGCCTGCCGTTGGCTGTGGGCGGGCCGTCGTAAAAGGTGAACGGCGGGCCGTTTTCCCGTAGTCTCACACTCTTTTCAAAGATTTTATTCTCTTTCCAGTACGCTAAAACCTCTGTTTCGCGCTTGACAAAATTCATGTCAGCGTCTACTTTATCGTACATAACTCCTCCTGATCCATAAGCCACTCTAAGCTTCTGTTAATTTGACCGAACGAATCTATAATCATATCCGCCGGCGAAAGATCCTGTTCGCCCGAGGTAGGGTTCGCGTAGGCGACACAGCGCATACCGGCGCGTTTAGCGGCCAGCACACCGTTTGCCGAATCCTCGATGACAACGCATTGCGCTGGTTTAACATTCAGGCACGCGGCGGCCTTTATAAAGACATCCGGCGCGGGCTTTCCGTTCTTAACGTCTTCACCGGTAACGAGATCGTCGAAATAACTGGTAACGCGCAGCTTCTCCATAACAAGGTTTATCAGAGCCATTGAGGAGGACGAAGCGACCGCTGTTTTTATACCTGTCACTTTCAGCAATTTCAGCAATTCGGGTATGCCGTTAATTGGGCAAAGCGAGCTTTCCCGAAATAATTTCATAAGAATACCCACATGCAGGTCAATCAACTTGTCCACAGACAGGCTCAATCCGAATTCCCGCTTATATTCTGGCCAGCGGTCTCTGTTAGCCATGCCGGCGCGGCGCTCCACGTCCGCCCTCGTGGGGGAAGCGCCCGCCGTTCTCAGGACTTCCAGATCGATCTCAAAATGCAGCGGCTGACTGTCAATCAGCACGCCGTCCATGTCAAAGATAACAGTGTCGCGCAGAGTAGCACCTTCTTTCATTATGTCGGAATCCGACGAGTTCGTATTAGAATATCATAATCCGGAGTGAGGTTCAAGTGTGGGGAGGCTCAACTGGTGAGCGGAGTGAAAAGCCCAAAAACAACCCGCCGAAGAGAAAATTATGCTCTCATTAGCGGGTATTGTTATGAATAGCAGCCGTTGCCTAATAAGGTTAAGACAGTTTCCTCGCGTCTACACGCTGAACAATTTTAAAACCGTATTTTTTCGCGGCTGATTCTATAAGCTTTCTCAACCGCTCATTGTATTGCGCGGGTGTCAAATCTTTAACTTCCCAGCGGCAATCTCTTTGAAAAGTTCGACTGTACTTTCGTGAGCAAAGCCCCTGTCCTGAGCAAAGAAAAAATTAAATATGGTAGTTTCCAAGTACGCTTTCATGGCTCTCATTGGTATATAATCCCTCCCATATATCTATTATACCTTAGTGAACATTCGTTTTCAATTGAAAATAATGAGCATCTTCTTAAAAAAATATTCCAGCAATATACCAAGTATCAGGCAAGTCTCAAAATCATAAACTATAGCATCATGATTAGAGGACGGTGCATATGGGCTTTTTTAGAAATATGAAAATTAGCGGTAAACTATTGGCTAACAATATATTGCTGATTACGTTTATTTTAATCTCCGCTGTAATCGCCATACGAAGCATATCGGAGTTGCACAGCTCCAATACCGAGTCAAACAACGTCATTCTGAACGCGGTAGACTATAAAGCCAAACTGGAAAAAAGTATGAATCTTATGACAACAGCCAGCCTTTCTTCAATTATTAATATCGCCGACCCTGAGAGGGTGGCCGCGAACGTAGAAAAAATCCGCTCCAGCATCAGCGCGTTTGAT